>NZ_JAOCDJ010000005.1:0-166657 GCF_029840885.1 Empedobacter sp. GD03861 | reverse complement strand
AATTAATTGATAAATTTATTGGAACAAACACAGGTTGTATTACTATTTCTAATATTAATATTTCTGGATACAATAGATCTTATGATGAAATAAGCTATGGTTATTTTACAAAAGGAACTAGTAATTTTGATCTTTCCGAAGGAATTATTTTATCTACTGGAAAAGCAAAAGCTGCTGAAGGTCCAAATGCTACTTTACAAAGTTTTTATGGAATTAATTGGGGAGGAGATCAAGACTTAATTGATATTTTGATACAATCTAATTTACCTCATGACAAAATTTTAAATGCTACATCTCTCGAATTTGATTTTGTATCAAACCTTACAACAGATCAAATTAGTTTCGAGTACATGTTTCTTTCAGAAGAATATCGAATTGATAATTGTGATTATTCTGATGCTTTTGCCTTCTTAATCAAAAAAGCAGATAATTCTGAACCTTATCAAAACATTGCATTAATTCCAAATACAACTATTCCTGTAACAACTAAAACAATTAATGGAGCAGATAGATGTAAAAGTTTCCAAGAATATTTTGGAGGGTTTAATTCTAGGAATAGTCCAACAAATTTCAATGGACAAACAAAAGTTTTGAAAGCAAATGCACAAATTGTAGCAGGCGTAAAATACCACATAAAATTGGTAATTGCTGACCATGGAGATAGTTATGGCCTTTATGATTCTGCTGTTTTCTTGAAAGCTGGAAGTTTTGTAGGATCAAAAAGTTTAGGTTCTGATGTTGTATTATGTCCTGGAAAATCTGAAACAATAGATGCGACAACTACAAATGCTACAGCTTATAAATGGTACAAAGATGGTGTGGAAATTAGTGGTGAAACAAATGCAACATTAGTGGTAAATGAAACAGGTTATTACGAAGTAGAAATCACATTGAATACTGGTTGTTCTTTGAAAGGTCATATTAATGTTTCTGTACAAGAAGAACCGCAAATTTATCAAGATCGTTTTTCTATTTGTGATGATGATTTAGATGGAAAAACACAAATAAATTTAGACGAATATACTGATCGAATTGTAGAAGATTATTATTCTGCTCATCAAGTGAAATATTTTGATACCGAACAAGATGCTAAAGATAATATTTCTGCAGGAATAACGAATTTTGAACTAAATGGAATTCAGACATCTAAAGAAGTTTGGATTCGTGTTCAAATCGGGACTTGTGATCCAGTTATAAAAAAAATTACTTTTACATTAAATAATCTAAGTATTGCAAACATAATTCCTCCAATAGAAATTTGTGACGAGGATTTAAGTAACGATGAAGAAATTGTTTTATCCGATTATATTGATGACTTGATTACGAATATATACGGATCTCCAACTTATTATTTAAGCGAAGCTGATGCAAAAAATAGTCGAAATGCAATCAGCGCGACACAAATAATAAATTCAGATCAAACATTTTGGGTAAGATTTAAACAAAATGGTTTATGCGAAAATGTTGCTCCAATTCATTTTATTTTCAAACAATCTGGAAAATCATCAACCTTAAAAGATGTTACAATTTGCAAAGGAACAACGACTACTTTGGATGCAAGTACAGGATTTGACACTTACGAATGGTTGCATAATGGTAATAAAAATCAATCTATTACAAATGTTTCTGTTGGAACTTATTATGTAAAATTAGGATTAAATGGTTGTTTTTATACCCAAGAAGTAAAAGTTATTGAAGCCGAAGATCCAATTATTCAATCCATCGAAATTCAAGGTTCTACGGTGACTATAAAAGTTACTGGATCTACACCGCCATATCTGTATTCGTTGGATAATGGTGCTTTTCAATCTTCAAATATTTTCACAAATGTAACTTTAGGAATTCATACAGTTTATGTAAAATCTGCGGCTAATTGTACGCCTATTTCGAAAGAATTTTCGCTGATTAAACTAATCAATTTTATTTCTCCAAATGGTGATGGTAAAAATGATGTGTTGGATTATTCTCAATTAAAAAGTAAAATCAATCCGAAATTTGTCATTTATAATCGAAAAGGAAAATTATTATTTACAGGTTCTGAAGCTAATAATTATACATGGGATGGAAAACTGAATGGGCAAACACTTCCTTCTGATAGTTATTGGTATATTATCGAATGGACTGAACCAAATTCAACTCAAATCCAAAAATTTGAAGATTGGATTTTATTAAAAAGTACTTATTAATGGATAATTGGATAAATTTCCCAAAAAAGGATTTGGTGCTCGAAATTTATTTTTCGGAACAAAATATGGAAGACGAAACTTTATTATTTTGGAATGAAATTAAAATCTCTCCTGAAATATGGAAATGTAATGATGTTATTGAGGATAATTTTTGGGTCGTTGCTTTATGCGAAAATTATTTGATTTGGTACAATGATATTGAAGAAGGTTTTAATGTTTCGAGATTCAAAATTAAAGGTGAAATAGTAGAATATAACGCTTCTAAAGATGAATTAAATTTCGCAATTAAAGCACTTAAAAATAAAATCGAATCTATTTAAAACAAAAAACCAGAAGATTAACTTCTGGTTTTTTGTTATATATAATTTCAAATGATTAGCTCATTGATTTTTCGAAACGTTTACGATCTACTTCTTTTAAGTGAATTTTACGTAAACGGATGAAGTTTGGAGTTACCTCGATACATTCATCAGCTTGGATATATTCCATACATTCTTCCAAAGTCATTTCTGTTTTTGGAGCGATAGAAGATGAATCATCTTTACCAGCTGCACGAATATTATTTAATTTCTTAGCCTCAACTACGTTTACTACTAAGTCATTGTTACGAGAATGCTCTCCGATAATCATTCCTTCGTAAACTTCTTCACCTGGCTCGATAAAGAATTTTCCACGATCTTGTAATTTATCAATAGAATAAGGAGTTGATGTACCTTGATCTTTTGAAATAATTACACCTGCAGAACGACCAGCGATTGCTCCTTTGAATGGTTTATATTCTAAGAAAGTGTGTGCCATTACAGCTTCACCAGCAGTAGAAGTTAACATTTGAGAACGTAATCCGATTAATCCACGAGATGGAATTTCGAATTCTAAGTGTTGCATTCCTTCTTTCGCCTCCATAACTAATAAATCACCCTTACGTTGAGTTACTAAGTCGATTGCTTTAGAAGAATAATCATCTGGAACATCAATTACTAATGTTTCATATGGTTCACATTTTACACCATCAATATCTTTTAAGATTACTTGTGGCTGCCCAACTGTTAACTCATAACCTTCGCGACGCATCGTTTCGATTAATACAGATAAGTGCATGATACCACGTCCGTAAACTAATTGTGTATTAGAATCTTCTGTTGGCTCTACACGTAAAGCTAAGTTACGCTCTAACTCATCTTCTAAACGCTCTACTAAGTGACGAGAAGTAACAAATTTACCATCTTTACCAAAGAATGGAGAGTTGTTAATTCCGAAAGACATATTCATTGTAGGCTCGTCGATATGCATAACTGGTAATGCTTCTGGATTTTCTGGATCTGCAATTGTATCTCCAATTTGGAAACCATCGATACCAACAACAGCACAAATATCACCCGCTTTTACCTCAGTAGCTTTTACTTTACCTAAACCAGCAAATGTATATAATTCTTTGATTTTATGTTTTTTGAACGTTCCATCAGGTTTTGTTAAAGCAACCCAATCCCCTTCTTTAATAACACCACGGCTTACTTTACCAACTGCAATACGTCCTAAGAATTTAGAATAATCTAAAGATGTAATTTGCATTTGTAAAGAACCTTCGTAAGCTTCTGGAGCAGGAACATGTTCAAGAATACCATCCATTAATGGAGAAATATCGTCTACACGTACATTTTCTGTATTGAACCATCCTTGTTTAGATGAACCATAGAATGCTGGAAACTCCAATTGCTCTTCTGTTGCATCTAAGTTGAAGAATAATTCGAAAACTTTGTCATATACCTCATCAGGACGACAGTTTTCTTTGTCAACTTTGTTAATTACAACTAATGGTTTTAAACCTAATTCTAATGCTTTACTCAAAACGAAACGCGTTTGTGGCATTGGTCCTTCGAAAGCATCTACTAATAAGATAACCCCATCAGCCATTTTCAACACACGCTCAACTTCTCCACCGAAATCCGCGTGACCAGGAGTGTCAATCACATTGATTTTTACACCTTTATAATCTACCGAAGCATTTTTAGAAAAGATCGTAATCCCTCTCTCACGCTCGATATCATTGTTATCCATGATTAATTCACCAGACTCTTGGTTTTCTCTAAAAACGTTTCCGCTGTGAAGAATTTTGTCAACCAATGTAGTTTTACCGTGGTCAACGTGTGCGATAATCGCAATATTTCTAATGTTTTGCATCCTTGAAAATTATGGGTGCAAATTTACGACAAATTTATTTTTTATTACTATACTTTTGATTTTATTTAATTTTAGCAATAATTAATTTAGAAAAATTTAATATTACTGAATACTTTTTAGTAAAACGTTGATTTATTTGCAGATTGATTAATGAAAACTATTTTTTCATTGAAAAATTTTAACGATTTCACCTATAATTCTTAATCATAATTATAAAAAACAAAAAAAACTGCTACACAAAAGTATAGCAGTTTTTTCGTGACTCGTCTGAGGCTCGAACTCAGGACCCCGAAATTAAGAGTTTCGTGCTCTACCAGCTAAGCTAACGAGCCTAAATTGATAAACACAACAAACAAAATTTTCTTGGTTTGCTCTGCAAAGTTCTTTCAGAACAAAGGTTTTATCGAGTAAAAACAATTGTATTCTTCAATTTAACCTATAAAGCAAAATGATAATCCTGCTATCCTATTTTCGGATTGAGTTTTAACTCATTCTATCTTAATCAAAATTCTAAATTTTAGCGTCCATATTGTTGATAATTATCGGTTGCATATTTCTCAAAACGCTTTAATAACGCAATATTATCTTTTTCGATTGACGACAATTTATCCTCAACATTTGTATACAAAGGCACATACCAATCTACATAATCAAAAAATTGACGTGCACCACGATTCGCAAACGAATAGCCATGACGCGCATAAATTGTATTGCGAATAATTTCTAAATCTAACTTATGTAAATTTTTCAGTTGTTTTTCCGTCAACTTTTGCGTTGATCCATTTATTTTATAAATTTCATCCGAAGCAGCACGTTGCACATCTACAAAATACTCTTCTCCATCTGATTCGTCATATTTTTTCTTTTTAGAATTCACCCAATCTACATTATCGTATTCATCCGCATATTCTTCATCTACACCATATTTTGGCTGAATTAAAATATTTTTAGGATCATAGTTAAACGTTGTTTTTTTCAAACTAAATTTTCGAGAAAGTACAGGTAAATCTTTTCGTTTCGAAATCCAAATTCCATAAATTGAATCATCTTTTTCAGAAATATTAAACTTAAATGTTCCATCATATTTTTGATCGCCTGGTTCATTCGCCATCACATAACGTGAGTTTCCTTCTTTCACCAAATCACCTTTAAATGGTCTTATATTTCCAGCCGAAACACTATACCCTTCGACAGTATTATTGTTATTAATCTTCTGAATAACAATACTAATTCGGTTTCGAAGCGACCAATTATCACCTTTATCATAATCAACTGAATCTGCCTCAAAAATACCAGACCATAGCCCGATATCTTCTTGCGTTGGCTCGATATGAATCGATGAAATTGTATCATTAATATCATTATTTTTAACGGCATCTTTTTTGTCTTCTTTACAACTAAAAACAACAAGCGTAGTGCAAATAAGTAGTCCTATTTTTTTCATATTTTAGATTGTTTAGTTTTATAAATATAATATTCTACGAGCAATAAATTAGGTACAAATCCCAACCATGCTATAATTTGATAAACATCCATGGGCGCAGGATGAAAAAAATAAACCAAAATCACTTTCCAAGCGCGTAACGTAAGTGCAGAAACAGCCAACGCATAACTACGAAGCATAAAATTTCGGTGCGATTGAATATCTTTCTGCTTAATTTTAACAACTGCAATCACAGTAAAAATCCACCAAAGAATACCGAGAATTACAAAAGCAGTTTTCGCAATTAATTCTCCATTTGCATAAAACCCAATATAAATTCCGCTCGGCGCAGCAAATAAAACAGTAATATAAAAATAAAATTTACCGAGAAGCCGATGAATTTTTCTGATTTGTTGATTGGTAATTTTAATGAATTGAACAATTCCAAAAAACAATGTAAATATTGCTGAATAAACGTGAATGTAAAAAATGGTTAAATAACTTGGAATTGTTGTCACCTCATCTTGTTTGATGGCTAAAAAAGAAACATCCGACGAAATCGGAATATAACGCAACGTGATTTGCAGCATTAATCCGAAGAAGTAAAGCCAAACAAGGAAAAGTAGTATTTTCCACCACGAGGTATTTTTTATTGCAGTTGCAAGTTTCAGATTTAGTTGATTTTGAATCTTAAAAGTACAATTTTATTCATTAACCTTCTTCATTTTTATTAGTAAATAAGCTGCTATTTCTTGCTGATTTTACAATTTCATTCAATTCAAAATATAAAATCGTCCATTCCGAAACGTCTTTCATTGCAACAATGAGATTTAGATACGCCCTCAAATCTTTTTCTAATTCTTTACGAAAAGATGATGCGCTTATCGAAGAGTATTTAAAGTAGTATTATGTGTATTGAATGAATAACTTTTGGGATAATAATCCTCACTTTTTAGTAACTATCCAAAAACTTTTTTATTTCATTTTTATCTATAGGAATTGGCGGTTCTTGCCAACCTTCTGCTGGTGCTTTTGTTATACTATCTGGCACAAATAGGAAAGGAATCAGCATTGAATTCTCAGGATTACCTTCTTCAAATACTACAAAATATCGTTTGCCTACAAAAAGGTTATTTGAGGATGACTCGCTTATTCCTGCAACTAATAGGATATTATTGTAATAATATTCATAATGATAGTAATCATCTCCTTTATAATAATTTATTTTAGAAATATTACCTATAGTATATCTAGATTTTTTTAAAATATTTGTAAATGATTTCTGTTTTTCTCTATATATAAAAGCACATACAATAACTACTGCTAATATTCCTAAAAAATATGATTGTGTTTTAGATAGTTTAATTTTCATTCATTAAGATTTTATATAATATATTTAAGTTCTAATGTTGTATAAAGCTATCCTTCGACAAACTCTGGATGACAAGGACAATGTATTATAAACAAAACGCTGTCAAAAATAAAGGTTGACCCGTTGTGCATTTTGATAATTTTAGCAATTAAACCGTCAATTCGAGTGAAATTCTGCAAGAATTTTGTATCGAGAATAAGGTTTTAGAAGATAAAATTCATCTTAATTCTCGATACTATTTTTATTCATTTCATTTCTAAAAATCACTCGAATTGACAAATTTTAATTAAAAATACACAACGGATTAAAGATAAATTTTCAAAACCTAACCCTTTCTTTTATTATTTGACTTGAGCAGCTTCTTGCTTCGCTTTTTCTTCTTCTAATGATTTTTGATATTCACCGAATTCGTCATCCGTTTCATTTAAATCTTCTTTATGATATTTCCCCACTTCAACCTCAAACGTATCTGCTGGACCAGTAATTTTGATCGGAATTCCAATAATCCCAAACGGAGGCAAACCAAGTCGCATACCAAGATTCATATAACCATCTAATGTCACTTGACCTTCGATTCGTGGACGAAAACCTGCAATTTTAAATTTCGTACGGTTTATTGTAATTACATTATTTTCAATCTTCGTTTTGAACGTCACTTTCTTCACATTCGCATCATGCAACGCGTCTGTCGACGTTTTTTCCGCAACAGAATTGAATACTTTAAATCCTAAAAATTTAATTTCTTCTAACGTAAAATTCCCTCCACCTTTTATGGTTTTCAATTTTGGGAACATATCTGCGCCCAAATCACCTTCGAGCTGATAATCCATCGAAACTTTTCCATGCGCTTTTTCCGCTGCACTTGCCAATTCTCTAAACAACGTAATTTCGTGATAAGCACGCTGAATATCGAAGTTATTGGCTTTTACAGTAAAATTAAATTTCGCTTTTTTCGCATTTGTTGGCACATAATTTCCGTTCATTGTAAATTCAGAACCAATCAAATTAAACTTCGTATTTTGAAGTTCAAGATTCCCTTGTTTCAAACCTAAATCTCCTTCGAAATTTTGCAACGTAATATCTTTAAATAAAACTTCTTTTGCTTGACCTTTTATCGACAATTCTACATTTTTTGGCAACAAAACCACACCTTCTTCCGCAGCAACCGAATTAGTCGCTGTCGATTCGGTATTAAATGCCATAAAATCATCAATATTGACACGATTTGTTTTGAAATTAATAGTTCCTTTTAATGTTTCATTATCTTTTAACGCATAATTGATGTAATTCGAAACATCTCCATCAAATACAAAAACATTCTTTTTATAACGCGCTTTTACATCTTTAAAAGTCAAATGACTTCCTTCAAATCGGAAATCTCCTTGCTTGATAACAAATTTGCTCGGAAAGAATTTTGTATTAATCTTAATGTTCTGAATTTTCACAAAACCTTTGTTTTGAAAACTCTCCAAAGGCGCTCCATTATTTCCTTTTACACCAAAATTAGTTTCAATTAATCCATCAACATCTAAACCTTCAATTGGAAATAATTTGTAAATATTCGCTAAATTCAATTCACCTTTTGAATGAATTCGATAATCTAAATTGTTTAAATTCTTCAGATTTGCATTCACCATAAATGGTTTTCCTGCCAACGTAAATTTGATTGGCAAAACATCTATTGACAAATCGTTAAACGAACCTCTACCCGATTTTATATGCGTTTCTACCGTAATATTTTCTAAAGGTAAATTCGGATATTCGTGTAATTTGATGTAACCATTTTTCAAAATAACGACCGAATTAGAAACCGGAACTTTTTTACGTTTTGGCTCATACGTCCCGTTTGCTTTCATTTTCACAAGCAAATCGCCTCGCATATCAATATTCTTTATTGGATAAATTTTGTAGATATCCTCTAAATGAATTTTAGCACCAAAATCTGCATTAATCGGAAAATTATTCAGATTCTTCAATTCTAATCGTCCAATCATATAATTATCCATCGCTTTTGCATCAATTTTATGAACCAAAACAGACGTATTTTTGATATTTCCATCTGTATTTTTCATCGTCAAATCCAAATTAATGTGATCCAAAGCCGCAGGCATTTCATTCATTTTGAAATAACCATTTTCAAGATTAGCTTTTAGATAAAACGTTGGAATTTTTTTTAAAGGATTTTTCGCATTTTGAACGATTGAACCTTTCCAACTTCCTTCCATATCAAGAATTCCTTTTGCGTCAAATTGATTGAAACCTGTTGCATTTTTCAAGGCTTCCAAATCAATACTTGACTCGATAATTCCTTCCGAAAACATTGTTTTTCCCGCCCAATACGTGAAATTAGTTTTAGTTGTTCCATCTAACAATTTGAAATCAAGATTATCCATTTTCACACGCATTTTATCAGGATCTAACGCTTGTAAATCAACAGTAGAAACAAGATTTATATTTTTGATTGGAGAAGATGATTTCTTATAATTCATCCATCCATCATCAATTTTTGCATCAATATGAATATCTGGATTCTGATTCGTCATCGAATTCATTACCCCTTTCATCGTGAAAAGAATCGTCGAAGAACCTTTCAGTTCCACGTCTTTTGCCCATTCTTGATACGCTTCTGGAATAATCGCAGGAATATATTGCAAATCATTTTTCTCTGATGAAATTGTTAAATCAAAAACTTTACTTTCATTTGGCATCAACAAAGAACCTTTCAACGAAAAAGGAAATTGACCTAATTCGAGATTATTTTCAGTAAAATAAAAAGATAAATTATTTAAATCAATTTTCGAATTGATTTTTCCTTTTAAAGGTAAATTCTTAACATATTTCTGCTCATCAAAACTAAAATTGACATTTTTGATATCCGTTTTTGCATTTAATGTTAACTGATTTTCTGTAAAATCTATCAGTCCATCGTAATCAAATTGATCTAATTTTAAATAGGTTTTAGATGATTGATCATCGTATAAAAAGTTAGAATTAGCAATTTTAAAATTATTCAACGCTAATCCTACACTCGATTCTTCTTCTTTTTCAACCTCATCAGAAGGCTTAACAATATCAAAATTATTACGACCTAAACTATCTATTTTCAGATTAATCGCTGCATCTGTAATAAATAATTCATTAAAAATTATTTTATCATCAAACAACGTTTTGACATCTACACCAAGTGCAATTTCTTTCGCAGAGATTAAATTTTCGGTTTGATATGGCGTAGAACCTTTGATTGAAGAATCCGTTAGGGTAACCGTTAGCTTAGGAAAATGATTGAAAAACGAAATATCCAAATCCTTAAATTCAATTTCAGTTTTTACATAATTTTCGGCAACGCTTTTTATACCTTCGTTAATTTGATCCTTAAAAAAATAAGGCGAAACATACAAAACCAATGCAATTCCACCCAAAGAAAATCCAGTAATCTTGACTACTTTCATTAATTTTGAGAGAACTGTTTTTTTCTTCTTCATAATCACTAAAATCGGTTGAACAAAGTAACTGAGAATATAAATTAATCGAAAACAATACGATATTTATTTACCGCAACATTTATCATGTTGACCTCAATTATTTTGCATAAAAAAAGCCAAACATTTCTGTTTGGCTTCTTGTGACCTGGCTGGGGCTCGAACCCAGGACCCCAACATTAAAAGTGTTGTGCTCTACCAACTGAGCTACCAGGTCTCCATTTTGGAGTTGTTATTGTTTTTAGACTTCTCAATAACTAGAAGTTTGTGACCTGGCTGGGGCTCGAACCCAGGACCCCAACATTAAAAGTGTTGTGCTCTACCAACTGAGCTACCAGGTCTCCGTTTTGGAGTTGTTACTGTTTTTAGACTTCTCAATAACTAGAAGTTTGTGACCTGGCTGGGGCTCGAACCCAGGACCCCAACATTAAAAGTGTTGTGCTCTACCAACTGAGCTACCAGGTCTCCGTTTTTTCGGACTGCAAATATACGATTATATCTGAGTTTACAAAACGAAAGACGTTTTTATTTTTCTTATATAAAAAAGAACGTTTTGACTAAGTGACCTGGCTGGGGCTCGAACCCAGGACCCCAACATTAAAAGTGTTGTGCTCTACCAACTGAGCTACCAGGTCGGTTTCTTAAATCGAGTGCAAATATAGGGCGTTTAATACTAATTTAACAAACGTTTTGTGAAGTTTTTTACAATTTATTAATTAATCATTTCGGTTTTAAGAACTTAAATTTAGATAAATTTTTAGTTTTTTTTTGAAAGATAGAATTTCGGATAAGAAAACTGAAAAAATAAGCCATAGAAACATCATTTTATATATTTGATAAATGATTTATATACTATATTTGTCATCCAGCAAATCTAAATCTATGTGAACCGAAATTATTTTCGGAACGCTATTTAAAGATTGAAATTTTAGAATGAAGAAGAATATACTATATATTATTATTGCTTTGTTTTCGATAGTGTCGTGTAAAAAATCTGACAACCCAGAGGCAGACGTACCCGATTCTGAATATGCAAACAATTGTAATCAGGAAACAAAAGATGCACATTTGTCTAATTTTGCATTGAAAGAATTAAAGGAATTAATAAAAGATCAACCACAGATTATTCATCAAAAATTGAATGATCGTTGTTTCAAGGTTTCTAAACTTGGAAAAAATTTATACATTCAAAATTCAGATCGTTTAGATTCTTTGAAGATTAAAAACAATAATCAAGGAACAATGTTTTTGAATAAAATAACAGCAATACAGGTTTCACAAGAGATTGTTTATAAATTAACATATTCTTTTCCTATTAAATTCTTGAATCAATATAGAGCAGAAATCAAAAAAGATGCGCCAAAATCTAAATATCATCATTCAAATTCAATCGTTACTAACGAAGATTATCAAGTAACTTATAATGTGGAACGTTATGATGCAAGACGTTTGGAAAATACGTATTCGTATCAAATTGATACGTTTGATGGATATGCGAGATTAACTATTTTTTATTCAGAAGACTTACCAGTAGACTAATCATGATTATTTCTTTAGTAGGATATATGGGTAGCGGAAAATCGACTACCGGAAAAGATTTAGCCAAAGCATTGGGTTTCGAATTTATTGATCTTGATGATTTTATCGAACAAAAATATCAAACAAAAATTAGTGAGATTTTTGAAAAAGAAGGCGAATTAGGTTTTCGTAAAAAAGAACGAGAAGCCTTAAAAGAAGTTCTGACTTCAACAAACATTGTGCTTTCTTTAGGCGGTGGAACTCCTGTTTATTTCGATAATATGAATGAAATTGCCAACAATTCAATTTCATTTTTTATGCGTGTGCAATTACCACAATTGGTGAAACGATTGGAAAATAAAAAAGAAACTCGACCTTTGATTGCTCATCTTTCTGATGAAGAAATGATGGAGTTTATTGCGAAACATTTGTTTGAGCGCAATCAGTTTTATGAAAAGGCAAAATATACAATCAGTATTTCAAACCAAAGTACATTAGAGATTTTGGACGAAATTATGAAACATCTTAAAAAGGAGAAGATTTGGAATTAATCCAAATCTTCTCCTTTTATAATGATACCTTCTGTATCTTCTCCACCTTCTTCTAAATAATCATCCAAATCTCGGCGATCTTTTTTCGTTGGTCGACCTTCACCTCTTTCACGATAATAATCTTGCGAAAGCTTGCGAAGCTCTAAAACTTCATATTCTTCTTTTGGCGTTGTATCCACAATATGCAAGGTTAACAATTTAGCTCCAATTCTATTATTTGGCACTTGCAACACTTTAAAAGATAAATTAATTTGATCTTTTCTCACCTCAATCGCATCACCAGGAATTATATCTCGCGACGCTTTTGCAACATCTCCATTCACTTTTACACGATTCTTTTTTACCGCATCAGCCGCTAAAGATCTGGTTTTATAATATCTAACACTCCAAAGAAATTTATCTAATCTCATTTAAAACTGAATATTTGTTAGGTTAAACTAATATTTTTTCTAAATTCGCAATATAAATCGAAATAACATGATAAAGAAATTCTTCGTTACTTTAATTGCATGTTCTGCTATTTTAGTAGGATGTAATAATGATGATGATAACGGTGTGAATAAAGAAACTAAAATTCCAATTGAGGAACGTAATGCTTTAGATGATGAAGCGATTCAACAATATATGGAAGATTTTTACTTCAATCCTAAAAATGGAAAACTTAAAAAGTTCGATACTATCAAAGGAAACGATGATGATGCCTATCCAACATTAAAAAGTTTAGCAAAACAAGATAACTTAGGAATTTGGTATGCCGAAAATCCTAATCATAAAGGAACAGGAGAAACTATTGTATCTAATGATAGTACTTCAATTTACCTAAGCTCAGTTACTACATATTTTGTAGCTACAAACAGTACAGATTATAAAAGAAAATATGGTTATTTGGGTCAATTTTATCCCTCAAGTATAAATACTGGAGATGGATCGGCTGTGAAAGATCCTAGTTTTTATTATTTTATCCCAACTGAAACAGAAATTAAAAATGGAGTAAAAAGAGAACATGTCGAATTGAAAAATTTCGCTGAAGGATTGAAACATTTTAAAACAACTGAACGTGCTACAACTGATTTGTATAACTTTCAAGGTGTAATTATTTTACCTTCTCGTTTAGCTTATGCACGAAATAAATTCTACGTTTCTGGATCAGGGTTAACTGAATATTCAACATACAGAGACGCAACTATAATTTTCAATTTCGAATTACCTAAAATCGAGAAAAGAACAACAAAATAATTATCTTCAAAACAAGATAATCTTACAAAAACCATCTACATTGATGGTTTTTTTTTATCTTTAAATTTCAAAATGTATTAGAATTAAACCTAAAAAATGAGTATAATAAAATCTATTATCGATAACGATTTCTATAAATTCACCATGCAATTTGGCGTTACAAAATTGTATCCAGATGTAATGGCGCGCTATAAATTCATTAACCGTGGTGAACATCAATTTCCTGAAGGTTTTGCAGAAGAATTGCAAAAAGAAATCAATGCAATGGCTTCACTTGCTTTAACCAAAGACGAAAAAGACTTTTTCACAACAAATTGCCCTTATTTGAGTCCTGCTTATTTAGACTTTTTGCAAGGTTATCGTTATGATCCAAATGAAGTAAAAATCGCTCAAAATGGTGCTGATGTAGAAGTTCACGTAGAAGGATATTGGTACCGCACAATTCTATGGGAGGTTCCAATTCTTTGCTTAATTAGTGAAGTTTTTTACAAATTAACTAATGCAAAACGCATCACAAACGAAGAAATCACAAAACGTACAAGCGATAAAGTTGATTTATACAATCGTCTTGGCGTTACAGTTGCGGAATTTGGTACCCGTCGTCGTCACAGTTACGAAGTTCATGATGTCGTAATGAAAGAATTAACAAACCATAAAGGAAAAAGCTTTGTTGGAACTTCGAATGTTCACTTTGCGCATAAATATGGTGTAAAACCAATTGGAACACACGCTCACGAATGGTTTATGTTTCATGGTGCACGTTACGGATTCAAAATTGCGAATTCAATCAGTTTAGATCGTTGGGTAAAAGTTTATTATGGTGATTTAGGAATTGCTTTGACAGATACGTATACGTCGGATGTTTTCTTTGGACAATTTGATAAAAAACTATCTAAATTATTTGATGGCGTTCGCCACGATTCTGGAGATCCAATTGAATTTGGAGAAAAAACAATTGCGCATTACGAAAAAATGGGCATCAATCCTTTATTCAAAACGATTATTTTCTCGGATGGATTAAATTCAGAAAAAGTGGAAATGATTACAAAAGCTTTCAAAGGAAGAATTGGATTATCATTTGGAATTGGAACGAACTTAACAAATGACACTGATTTAAAACCTATGAATATCGTGATGAAATTAACCGAAATTTCTTCGATAGATATAAAATGGACTGGTGTTGTAAAACTTTCGGACGAAAAAAATAAACACACAGGAACTCCACGTATGATTGCTCTTGCAAAAGAAATGTTAGATTTAGATGATATTCCATCACATGATGCGCCAGAAAATGATTAAGAATATTCTTTAAAATAAAAAATGGAACTCAATATTGAGTTCCATTTTTGTTATCATTTAATATAATGAAAGATTATTTATTCATTAAATCTTCGATTTCTTCTGCTTCTAACGGAATATTTTGCATCAAGTTGAAAGGTTTTCCTTCTTTTTGAATTACATAATCATCTTCCAAACGAATTCCAAAACCTTCTGCAGGAATATAGAATCCTGGCTCGTTTGTGAAAACCATTCCAGCCACAAAATCATCAGTCAATAAACCATAATCATGTGTATCTAATCCCATATGATGAGACGTTCCATGCATCATGTATTTTTTGTAAGCTGGCCAAGCTGGATCTTCGTTTTGTACATCTGCTTTATCCAACAAACCTAAACCTAACAATTCAGACGTATAAACTTTTCCTAATTCTTCGTGGTATTTGTACCAATTATTCCCAGGAACTAACATCATTTCCGCTTCTTTTTTACAACGTAAAACTGCATCATAAACTTCGCGTTGGCGTTTTGTATATTTTCCATTAACTGGAATTGTACGTGACATATCTGATGAATAATTTGCATATTCAGCTGCAACATCAAACAAAATCAAATCACCGTCTTTACATTCTTGATTATTTTGAATATAATGCAACACATTTGCATTATTTCCAGACGCAATAATTGGCGTGTATGCAAAACCTTTTGAACGATTACGAAGAAATTCGTGAACAAACTCAGCTTCGATTTCGAATTCCCAAACTCCAGGTTTTACGAAATTTAAAATACGACGAAAACCTTTTTCTGTGATATCACACGCTTGTTGAATCAATTGAATTTCTTCTGGTTCTTTTACAGAACGTAAACGTTGCAAAATAGGATTTGAACGTAAATAAGTATGTCCAGGATAATCTACTTTCAATTGTTTTACAAAACGATCTTCGCGCGTTTCTACTTGAGGTGCTTCTGTTACGCGATAATGCTCATTTTTATTTACATAAACATTATCTGCTTCTACCATCAATTTGCGCAAAACATTTGGTAAATCTTGTAACCAAAGTACAGTTTTGATTCCAGAAACTTCTGTTGCTTGAGCTTTTGATAATTTTTCTCCTTCCCAAACTGCAATATGATCGTTTGTTTCACGAACAAATAATACTTCCTTATATTTAGGATCGTAAGCGTCAGGAAAAATTAATAAGATAGATTCTTCTTGATCAACTCCAGATAAATAAAAAATATCACGATGTTGTGCAAATGGTAACGTAGAATCTGAAGAAATTGGATAAATATCGTTAGAATTGAAAATAGCAAGAGAACGAGGTTTCATTGCTTTTACAAATTTCGCTCTGTTCTTTACGAATAATTCGCTTGGAATAGGATTGTATTTTGTTGTCATAAAATTTTACATTAATTATTATGACCAAATTTAAGAAGATGTTTTTAGAAAAAAAAGGAAAACCCTCGCAGAAACGAGGGTTTTAACCTTAACCAACCTAAACCTATGAAAAAGCCATTAGCCTTTTATGTTGACAAATGTAAGCTACTTTTTTTAAACTGCAAATTTTTTTTAAAAAAAGTCAATATTTTTTTAACGTCAATATGATAAAACGATAATATTCAACAAATAAGCTATCTATAAAAAATCAATAATTATTCATTTGCGATATTCAAATAATTATTCTTATATTTGCACCTCGAATTTTAGTATAAATAATAACTTAAAAGAAGTTAAAAATGACACATTACGAAACTGTTTTCATTTTGACTCCCGTTCTATCTGATTCTCAGGTAGAGGAAGCAGTTAATAAATTCAATGACTTTGTTACTGCTAACGGTGGTGAAATCGTAGCAAAAGAGAACTGGGGCTTAAAAAAATTAGCTTACCCAATTCAAAACAAAAGAAATGGATTCTACCACTTAGTAGAATTTAAATCAGACAATAACGAGTTAGTTTCTCAATTAGAAGTTGCTTACAAACGTGATGAGCGTGTAATCCGTTTCTTAACTGTGAAATTAGACAAACACGGTATGGACTGGGCAGAAAAACGTAGAACAAAATTAAAGTCTAACTCTAACAAATAAGCAAAGCTATGGCAATTGACGATTTAGCAAAAAAAGCAGCTGGAGGTAGCGAATCAGAAATCCGTTATTTATCTCCTTTAGATATCGAAACACAATCAAACTCAAAATATTGTCGTTTCAAAAAATTTGGAATCAAATACGTTGACTATAAAGACGCTGATTTCTTAATTCAATTCGTGAATGAGCAAGGTAAAATTTTACCTCGTCGTTACACAGGAACATCTTTAAAATACCAAAGAAAAGTTTCTAAAGCGATCAAAAGAGCTCGTCACTTAGCATTAATGCCATTTATTGGTGATCAATTAAAATAATAACCTAAATATTAAAATATCATGAACGTAATTTTAAGACAAGATGTAGAAGGTTTAGGTTTTGAATTTGAAGTTGTTTCAGTAAAACCTGGATACGCACGTAACTTCTTAATCCCTCGTGGATTAGCATCAGTTGCAACTCCAAAAAATGTACAAGAATTAAATGAAGTTTTAGACGCTCGTAAAGCAGAAGAAGCTACATTAATCTCTGCAGCGAAAGAAAAAGCGGCTAAATTAGATGGTTTAGTTGTTAAAATCGACGCTAAAGTTGGTTCTGGAGACAAATTATTTGGATCTATCAACAATGCAGATTTAGCAGAAACTTTAGTAAAAGCTGGTGTTGAAATCGAGAAGAAAAACATTAGAATCCCTGGAAATACTATCAAACGTTTAGGAAAATACGAAGCTAAAGTTCGTTTCCACAGAGATGTTGAAGTAGATTTCGGATTTGAAATTGTACCAGATGCTGCATCTATCAAAGCTGCTGAAGAAGCTGCTAAAACTAGAGCAGAATTAGCTAAATTAGATGCTCAAAAAGCAGCTAATGCTACTAAAGAAGAAGGTTCTTTCTTCAACTATGATAACCCTATTTACGCTAACGACAAGAAAGCAAAAAAAGAGGAAGTATCTGAAGAAGTTGTTACAGAAGAAACTCCATCTACAGAAGAATAATTATTATTCAACTATATATAAAAAAACCTCGCAGTTTGCGAGGTTTTTTTATGCTTTTATTTTAGATAATCTAACGTATTTACTTCTTTAAACTTTGGCGAACGTCGTAAGAAATCTTTGAAGAAAGCCGTATGCGTAGCACCCATTAATACAAAAATACGATCGTCTTTTGTAATCGGCACATTGTTCATATTTGAGAACATAGCTAAATTTCTATGATAATATTTCGCCGCTTGCTCTGCTCCTACTGGATATTTTTTGTATGAAACCGTCGTTAACATATCCGCATTAACTGCAACAGAAAAATCTAAAAATTCTGGTTGATTATAGTACTGCAATAACTCTTTCAATTTCACATCTTTTTTTGTAATTCCATTTTTTGAATCATTATTTCGGAACATTTCAATGTATTTTTTGAATGTAATCGAATCATCTTGCTCTTTCAACAAATCACCAAGCATATAAAGATAATCTTCTTGATAATTAATTCCGTAAATTTTCTTCGATCCGCTTAGTCTCCCAACTTCATAAGCCAATAACTCAACTTCGTTTGGATTTTCAAACTTCATTTTAGGATTAAGTAAATAATCTTGAAAAAGTTTATTCAACACTTTATTGCGAGAAGGATTTTGTTCAACTAAAATAATTGTAGGTTTAAAAGCCGCAATCTGCTTTGCTATTTCATGTATTTGACGAACATTATCTTGGTTATTCTCATCAAATTCAGTCGTACTTGCATCTGGAGTATATCCCATGTGAAAAGTTCCCATATTAAGAACTGGAATAGCATCATCAAATTTTGTTTGAAATTGATATTTTGTTTGAGCAGATAAATTCATAGTACCAATAAATGTAGCAATTGCAATAAATAAGTTTTTCATTTGAGTTAATTTTTAATTATGATTCAAATTTCTGTGATTCTGAAAAAATTGACTTTTATTTATCGACTAACCCATTTGAATAATCGACGAATCACTTCACTTTTATGTAGAAAAGAATCTAATTTTACAAAAAACAAAAACAATGGAAGATGATAAAAAAAATTTAAGCTTCTCAAATCAAAAAAGCGTATTTATACTTTTAGGTTTTTGGGTTATTTACATTCTGTTTGATTACATAACAATTGGATTAGTTAATCTAACTAACGGAAATTCATTTTTTAAATCAATTACATTATTTGCATCAACAATGTATATTGTTCAGTTAATTACAATTTTTATTATCTATTTTTTTATTGCCCCCTATTTTCTTAAAAAAATCAATTGGAAATCGATATTATTCTCTATAATATGTTCCTTTACAACATTCATTATTGTTCGTTATTTTATTGAGCAAATTATTACAGATTTTTTGTTCCATAAAGTCAATTATTTTGAAGGAACAACGATTAGTTTTTACATTTACGACAATTTACATTATGGTTCTTTTATCGTTTTTTCGTCACTTTTTTTATGGATGACATTCCATTCAATCCATACACTAAAACAAAATAACATCATTGAAAAAGAGAAAAAAGAAGCTGAAATTAATTTTCTCAAATCTCAAATTAATCCTCATTTTTTGTTTAATACACTCAATAATATTTATAGTTTGGTGAGTGTAAATTCTCCTCATTCGTTAAAAGCAATCGAAAATTTGAGTGCAATTATGCGTTTTACAACCTACGAAACCAATAAAGATAAAATTGAAATTGAACGAGAAATTGATTACATCAATCAATATTTAGATTTGGAGCAGATTCGTTATGGAGAAAAATTTTATGTCGAAAAAGAATTTTTGATTGAGAATTCTAAAAAATTAATTCATCCATATATTATTTCGCCTTTAATCGAAAATGCAATAAAACATGGTGTTGTAAAAGACATTAATCATCCAATTAAAATCAATTTAAAAACTAATTCTGAATACCTTGAGATTTCCGTTTCAAATAAAATTAATCAACATCAAAAAGATGAAACTTCAGGAATTGGATTAACGAATTTGAAAAAAAGATTGAATTATTATTTCGGAAATAATTATACTTTCGAAATTAAAAACGATTATGAAACCTTTCATATTTACTTAAAAATTCCATTAAATGACGAAAATTAAGTGTATTATTTTAGACGATGAACCTTTAGCTGTTGAATTATTGAAAAAACATGCTTCTGAAAATGAAAATTTAATTGTTTCACTTGCAACAACTGAAGTTTTTGAAGCAATTGATTTTCTCAAAAATAATAAAGTTGATCTTATTTTCACAGATATTCAAATGCCCGAATTGACTGGAATTCAGTTGATGAAAATCCTTGATCATTCTCAGAAATTCATTGTCACAACAGCTTATCAAGATTATGCTTTAGAAAGTTTTAATTTTCATGTGGTTGATTATTTATTGAAACCTATTACGAAAGAACGTTTTGATGCCTCTATAAAAAAAT
This sequence comes from Empedobacter sp. GD03861, assembly GCF_029840885.1. Taxonomy (NCBI): domain Bacteria; kingdom Pseudomonadati; phylum Bacteroidota; class Flavobacteriia; order Flavobacteriales; family Weeksellaceae; genus Empedobacter; species Empedobacter sp. GD03861. Next base: position 145,948 of record NZ_JAOCDJ010000005.1, on the reverse strand, counting down.
ATGTTGATTTTTTTCAAACGACATCAACTAAAAATCAGTCGACTTATTTGTTTGTAAAAGCAAATGGAAAGCAAGTAAAAATTAATTTTTCAGATTTAATTTACATTGAAGGTTTGAAAGATTATATTCGAATTCATACCAAAACTGAAAAAATATTAGTCTTAGAAACCATGAAGTCTTTCGAAGAAAAATTACCAAATCATTTCAAAAGAATTCATCGTTCGTATATCATCAATCTTGATTTTTTAACTTCTATTGATGGAAATTCTGTTTATCTCAATCAGAAAATTTTACCAATTGGAGAAACTTATCGAAAAGAAATGAAGGATTTTGGTTAAGAATTATTAAGAACAAAAAATACTTGTCTTTTCGAGCTTGTCGAAAAATCTCAGATTCTTCATTTCGTTAACACTGCATTCAGAATGACAATCACAAAAAACTCCAACTTTAAAGGTTGGAGTTTTTTGTTTATATATTTCTTGTTCGTTGTATCAGCAACATATCAGCCAAAACCATCGCAGCTAAACTTTCTACAATAGGAACGGCTCTTGGAACAACACAAGGATCGTGACGACCTTTTCCATGCATTTCTACCATTTTGCCATCTGCATTCAACGTTGTTTGTTCTTGCATTAATGTCGCAACTGGCTTGAAAGCAACTTTAAAATAAATATCCATTCCATTTGAAACTCCACCTTGTATTCCTCCAGAATAATTGGTTCTTGTTGTTCCATCTTGGTTGAATTGATCATTCATTTCTGAACCTTTCATCGATGTAGAAGCAAAACCTTCGCCGTATTCAAAACCTTTTACGGCATTTATCGACATCATCGCCTGTCCTAAACGTGCATGCAATTTATCAAAAATTGGTTCACCTAAACCAACTGGCACATTTTGAATAACACAAGTTACTTCACCTCCAATTGTATCACCTTCTTTGCGAATTTCTTTGATACGATTAATCATTTTTTCTGCCATTTCTAGATCTGGACAACGAACTGCCGTTTCTTCAATTTTAGAAAAATCTAATGTAGAATAATCATTATCCAACTTCAACTCACCTACTCCGCTTACATAAGCTGTAATATTGATATTTGGAATCACATGTTTTGCAACAGCACCACCAACAACCCAATTAGCCGTTTCTCGCGCAGAAGTTCTTCCTCCACCTCTATGATCGCGAACACCATATTTGGTTTCGTATGTAAAATCGGCATGAGAAGGACGAAAAACGTCTTTTATATGATCGTAATCGTGAGATTTTTGATTATCATTCGGAATAATAAACCCGATAGAAGCACCTGTTGTTTTTCCTTCAAAAATACCTGAAAGAAATTGTACTGTATCTGGTTCTTTTCGTTGTGTCACAATTGCAGATTGTCCTGGTTTACGACGATCTAATTGCGCTTGTATCCAATCAAAATCTAATTCGATTCCACTTGGAACGCCATCAATTACACCTCCAATCGCTACACCATGACTTTCGCCAAAAGTTGAAATTTTAAATAGTCTTCCGAATGTATTCACAATAGTATATGTGTTTTTTGTTTTTATTTTTCGAATTGATAAATCACTGCATTAACATTCATTGTAGCTCCAACAGAAGCTAAAATAATTTTATCATTTGCGTGAAATTGATGAGGAGCTAATTCTCCTTTTTTGATTAAATCAAACATTGTAGGAACCGTTGCTACAGATGTATTTCCTAAGAATTGAACTGTCATTGGATCAATTTTTTCTGGTACAGCTACACCATATAATTTGTATAAACGCTCTATCATTGCATGATCCATTTTTGCATTTGCTTGGTGCAATAAAATTTTATCAATATCGGTAATTGATAAATTTGTTTCATCTAACAATTCTTTAATTGCTGGTGGAACATTTTTTAATACGAATTCGTAAACTTTACGACCTTTCATATTAATTGTTTTGATTGAACCTTTATAATCTGGATTTGCAGAACGTCCATTTGTCAAGTAAGCCAATTCATCACCTGTATAACTTAACGTTTCGTGATTGATGATTCCATATTTATAATCAGCTTCTTTCGCTTCCAAAACAACTGCTCCTGCTCCATCTGCAAAAATCATCGCAGAACGATCATGCGGATCTACAGCACGAGATAACGTATCAGAACCGATTACCAAAACTTTCTTTGCAATATTTGCTTGAATAAATTGATGTCCTAAAATCAATGATTCTATCCAACCTGGACAACCAAATGTCATATCATAAGGCTTACATTTTAGGTTTTTGATTCCTAAATTGTGTTTTACTTTTGCCGAAATTGACGGCATGATATCAATTTGATGACCAACAGGATCAATATCTCCAAAGTTGTGCCCAACGATTATATAATCTAATTCTTCTGGATTAACACCAGATTCTTCAATTGCTTTTTTAGCAGCAAAAGTTGCGATATCAGAATTTAATAAATCATCTTCTACATATCTTCTTTCTCTGATTTCTGTAATTTCCTCAAATTTACGCGTAATTTCTTCACCAGTTTTATCCAAACGATTTCCACTTTCGTCATAAAATTCGTGGTTAACAAAATCTTCGTTCGTAACAATTCTATTCGGTAAATAGTGTCCAGAACCTGTAATTACAGAGTTTATCATATTAATATTGTTCAATTTTAATAAAAAAATAATAGCGACAAAGTTACACATTTCATTAAAATAGTCATGAAAAATATGTAATAACTCATACCGAAATTAATAAAGTATATTTAATTTAGCAGCATGAAAAAAAATCCTTCATTAATTGGTCTTTTAATCGTCTGTGGATTAGCTGCTTTGATCGTTGTTATTTATAACACTTTTTTGAGCAAAAAAGATGGGTATGTGATTGACAATCCATCAAACAAAACCTTGACAATCAAAATTAACGATAAAGATTTTACAATTGCACCGCAACAAAATGCACGAGTAGACCTGAAAAAAGGAAAAGCGCATATCGTTTATAGTTTTAATAATAAAAATGTAGATACGGTTGTAGATATTACAAGAGCAAATGGTTTTATAAATCCTACACATCAAGAATATTATACATTTACACGACCTTATGGTGTTAGAAAAAACAAAGATTCTATCTTTTTATCAAACAACATTGCAATAGATAACAAGGTTTATCACGGAATTATCGAAAAATCTTCTCAATTATACATCGAAAACTTTTACTATAACATTGATCAGGATTATCCTAAAATGTTCATAAAAAGTGGCGGAAGCGAGAAAGCAACTGATTTATCGAAAATATTTAACAAAGAAGATTTTAAACAATTTTATTTCGAGAATTACGAATAAGATTTAGATTTTATAACTTTACAAAATGGCAAATCATCAACACGATGCAGTAACTCCTTACGAAGCATCAGATCTAAATAAAAAGAAACAAGTCGAGCAAATGTTCGATAATATTTCGCCAAAATACGATTTATTAAACCGTGTTTTATCAATGGGAATCGACATTCAATGGCGAAAAGATGTTATCAAAATGGTAAAAGCTTCTCAACCAAAAACGATTTTAGATATCGCGACTGGAACAGGAGATTTAGCGATTATGATGGGTAAAAATACCGATGCAAAAATTACTGGATTAGACTTATCTAACGGAATGTTGGAAGTTGGTCGCAAAAAAGTAAAAGAAGCTGGATTAGAAAATCGTATCGAAATGGTGCAAGGTGATTCGGAAAATTTACCTTTTCCTGATAACACTTTTGACTGTGTGACCGTTTCTTTTGGTGTTCGTAATTTTGAAAACTTAGAGAAAGGTTTAGCAGAAATTAATCGTGTTTTAAGACCTGGAGGAACTTTCGTTATTTTAGAATTTTCTTATCCTACAGCTTTTCCAATGAAACAGTTGTACACATTTTATTCTAAAAATATTTTACCTGCAATTGGTAAAATGGTTTCGAAAGATCAAAGTGCTTATACCTATTTACCAGATTCAGTTCGTGCTTTTCCACATGGAGAAGAAATGAAAAACATTCTGAAAAGTGTAAAATTTACACAACCTATTGATAAAAAACTTACTTTTGGTATTGCAAGCATTTATAAAAGTATAAAATAAATTTGCTTGTTATTCGTTGAAAGTCTATGAGAAAAAATCTAATCATCGCATTATCGTTAACTGTTGCTAGCATTGCAAATGCGCAGTTTCGCCCTAATAATGACAGAAGCGAAAACAGAACTGAAACTGATCAGAAAAAATTTAGTTTTGGATATTTCTTGGGAACTAATATGATGAGTTACAAGATTGTTCCTAAAGCACAAACTAACCCTGTCCCTGGAGCTCCTCAAATTCCAGAAGATGATGGAGTAAATGAACACGGTTTAGTTTATTTAGATCAAGAAAGTAAAGCTGGTTTCTCTGTTGGATTAATCGCTAAAATGCGTGTGAATGATTACATCGACTTAAAGTCTGAACCAGGATTGCATTTTGCACAACGTATTTTACATTTTCGTAACGCCCCTTTAGCTGGAACATCAACTGGTACTTACGAAGGAGATTTAGAAGATTCTAATGTAAAACGCGAAGTAAAATCTACTTATATCGAAATCCCATTGTTACTTAACTTTCACGGAGATCGTTGGTTCAATACACGTCCATATATTCAAGGAGGTTTGGGTTATCTAATGAATTTACAATCGAACGAAAATAAAGAAGACGATAACGCTACTGGAGTTTTCAGAACAACAACGAATAACTTTAACTGGCAAGCAGAAATTGGTGTTGAAATTTATTTCAAACGATTTAAACTTACACCAGCCCTAAAAGGTATGTTCTTCTTTAATAATGAAATTGTTCCTGATAAACCTTCTACAGATCCTTATTGGACAGGAAGTTTGAATTCATTATCAACCAGAGCATTTGTTTTTTCTCTAAAATTTGAATAAAAATTTAAAGTCATAATCATAAAATAATAAAAACCATAAATAATATAATCACATGAATTTTCAATTATCGGAAGAACAATTAATGATTCAAGAAGCTGCTCGTGATTTCGCTAAAGCCGAATTATTACCAGGAGTTATCGAACGCGACGAAACATCTACTTTCCCAACTGATGCAGTAAAAAAAATGGGAGAACTTGGATTCTTAGGTATGATGGTTGACCCAAAATACGGAGGATCTGGTTTAGATAGCGTTTCTTATGTCATTGCAATGGAAGAAATCGCTAAAGTTGATGCTTCTGCTGCTGTTGTCATGTCAGTTAACAACTCTTTGGTTTGTGCTGGTATGGAAAAATATTGTAACGAAGATCAAAAACAAAAATATTTAGTACCATTAGCTTCTGGTCAAGTGATTGGAGCATTTTGTTTATCTGAGCCAGATGCTGGTTCTGATGCGACTTCTCAAAAAACTACTGCGGTAGATATGGGAGATTACTATTTATTAAATGGTACAAAAAACTGGATTACGAATGGTGGAACAGCTTCTACTTATTTAGTAATCGCTCAAACTGATCCAGAAAAAGGTCACAAAGGAATCAATGCTTTCATCGTAGAAAAAGGATGGGCAGGTTTCGAAATTGGACCAAAAGAACAAAAAATGGGAATCCGTGGTTCTGACACACATTCATTATTCTTTAATGATGTTAAAGTGCCAAAAGAAAACCGTATTGGTGAAGACGGATTTGGATTTGCTTTCGCAATGAATGTCTTAAACGGAGGACGTATTGGTATCGCTTCTCAAGCTTTAGGAATTGCACAAGGTGCTTATGAATTAGCGTTAGATTATGCAAAAATTCGTAAAGCCTTCAAAACAGAAATCATCAATCACCAAGCTGTTGCATTCAAATTAGCAGATATGGCAACTAATATTACAGCTGCTCGTATGTTATGTTTTAAAGCTGCGGTTGAGAAAGATGAGGGAAAAGACATTTCTATTTCTGGTGCAATGGCAAAACTATTTGCTTCTAAAACAGCGAACGAAGTTGCTTCGGAAGCCGTTCAAATTCATGGAGGAAATGGTTATGTTCGCGAGTATCATGTAGAACGTATGATGCGCGATGCAAAAATTACTCAGATTTACGAAGGAACATCAGAAATTCAAAAAATTGTAATTTCGAGAGGAATTGCTAAATAATTTTAAATAAATATAATTATTTTTTATCTTTATAAGACATCTGTTAATGACAGATGTCTTTTTTTATTTATTTAATCAAAAAACAATACGTCGTATATTTGTGGCGGAAAAAATATAAAGAAGATGAAAATTTTTAGATTCGGACCAAAAGGTCAGGAGAAATCAGGTGTAATCATCGATGAGAAAAAATTCGATGTTTCAGCATCAGGAATTATTTATGATGATGATTTTTTTGGAAATACAGAAAAACAAGAAACTTTACAAAAATATATCGAGCTTAACATTAACAGCTTGCCATTAGTTGAAGATGATGTACGTATTGGTACACCTTTAACTCGCCCAGGAAAAATTGTTTGTGTAGGTCTTAACTTTGATGATCACGTAAAAGAAACAGGTTTACAACAACAAGCAGAACCGATTATGTTTATCAAAGCGAATCAATCGTATAACGGACCAGAAGACGGAATTATGCAACCAAATGGTTCTACAAAAATGGACTGGGAAACAGAACTTTGTATTATTATTGGTGAAAAAGCAAATAATGTAACGGAAGAAGAGGCAATGAATCACGTATATGGTTATGCCTTAATTAATGATATTTCTGAGCGTGCTTTCCAAACAGAACGTGGAGGAACTTGGGACAAAGGAAAAGGATGTGATACATTTGCACCTGTTGGACCTTTTATTGCAACAAAAGACGAAATCGAGGATGTAAATAATTTACGTGTTTGGTTAAAATTAAACGGAGAATTAATGCAAGATGGTAATACAAGTGATTTTATTTACCGCATTCCTAAATTAATTTCTTACCTATCTCAATTTATGTCTTTCTTACCTGGAGATATTATTTCTACAGGTTCACCTGCAGGATCAGGAATGGGAAAAACACCTCAAGTTTGGTTAAAACCAGGAGATGTTATCGAGTATGGAATTGATGGTTTAGGTTCTACAACTCAAACTATTTTACCTTTCTCAAGAGGTTAAAAATAAGATATCTTACAATAAAAAAACGTGCAATTCAAAATTTGAATTGCACGTTTTTAACTTCTGTTTAGTATCATACTTAATTGATTAAACGATAAAACGTATTCTTTTTCATCCAATCAATTATTGATTTTAAAACAATCTATCAATTAAATAGAACGTCTAATTCGAAAAAAATATTGGATATTCAATTAATTAACGTAATTTTGCAAACGTTTTGACAACCGTCTAAATGGTACAAATCCATCAAAGTGACGAATAATTCCTAAAATCTTTTGGGAAAACAGAATCATTTTGTACATTTGCACCCCGATCGGATTGTCGGTAATTTATAAAATATTAAAAATCAAGATAGTGGACACGTTAAGTTACAAAACTTCATCAGCCAACAAAGAAACTGCTCAGAAAGAATGGGTAGTTGTGGACGCTTCTGACTTATCATTAGGTCGTTTAGCGTCAGGTGTTGCGAAGCTTATCAGAGGTAAGCACAAAACAAACTTCACTCCTCATGCAGATTGTGGAGATTATGTAATTGTTTTAAACGCTGACAAAATTCAATTAACAGGTAACAAATGGGATGACAAATTATACATCCGTCACACAGGTTACCCAGGTGGACAAAGATCTTTAACTGCGAAAGAAGTTTTTGCAAAAGATCCTGTACGCTTAATCGAAAAGTCAGTAAAAGGAATGTTACCTAAAAATAAATTAGGTAGTAAATTATTGACTAATTTACATGTATTTGTTGGTACTGAGCACAATCACGAAGCTCAACAACCAAAACAAATCGATATTAACGAATATTTATAATCTAATTCCATGGCAATAGTTCATAAAATCGGACGTAGAAAAACATCTGTTGCTCGTGTATACTTACAAGAAGGTAATGGAGAAATCTTCATTAACGGGCGCGAGTTAGCAATCTACTTCCCTACGGCAGTATTACAATACAAAGTAGAACAACCATTTTTAATCACTGGTACAAAAGAGAAATACAATGTAGATATCAAAGTATTTGGTGGTGGAATCACTGGTCAAGCTGAAGCAATTCGTTTAGCAATTTCTAGAGCTTTATGTGAAGTTGACGCAGATTTTCGTTTACAATTAAAACCAGAAGGGTTATTAACACGTGACCCACGTATGGTTGAACGTAAAAAATTCGGTCAAAAGAAAGCGCGTAAGAAATTCCAATTCTCTAAACGTTAATTTATTCAATTCATTAAAAAATCCATTTTCCGTTGGTTTAGCATCTAAACAAATAAGGCTAGAATTTTTCGACCACTTGTTTGTTGCTTGTTGAGATAACGGAACGTAAACTAAAAAAAAGAAAATGGCAAAAGTAAATGTAAAGGACTTATTAGGTGCTGGTGTGCACTTTGGTCACTTAACAAGAAAATGGAATCCGGCTATGGCTCCTTATATTTTTATGGAGAAAAACGGAATCCACATCATCGACCTTCACAAAACTGCAGTGAAATTAGATGAAGCATCTGAAGCTTTAGGAAAAATTGCTGCATCTGGACGTAAAGTTCTTTTTGTTGCAACTAAAAAACAAGCAAAAGATGTTGTAGCTAAGCATGCTGAAGAAATCAACATGCCTTATATTACAGAACGTTGGCCTGGTGGGATGTTAACTAACTTTGTTACTATCCGTAAAGCAGTTAAAAAAATGAATTCAATCGATCGTATGAAAAAAGACGGTACGTTTGAAACACTATCTAAAAAAGAAAGATTACAAGTTGATCGTCAAAGAGCATCTTTAGAGAAAAACTTAGGTTCTATCGCTGATATGACACGTTTACCATCTGCAGTATTTGTTGTAGATATTGTACGTGAGCACATCGCTATAGCAGAAGCTCAAAAATTGGGTATTCCAATCTTTGCAATGGTTGATACAAATACTGACCCCCGTCAAGTAGATTTCCCAATCCCTGCAAATGATGATGCTTCTAAATCTATCGATATCATCTTATCTACAGTAGCTGATTCTATCAAAGCTGGTTTATCTACACGTAAAGCAGAAAAAGAAAAAGCAAAAGAAGGTAAAGAAGAAGGAGCTGAAACAAAAGAAGCTTAACATTAACTTGATGATCAATTCATCGATATAATATACCTTGTAGCTCCTACACCACTTTGTGGTGTACGAGCTACTTTTATTTAAAATATTAAGAAACAAAATAAAAATATTACTATGAGCTACAAAGCAACAGCCGCTGAGGTAAGTAAATTAAGAAACGCAACTGGTGCGGGAATGATGGACTCTAAAAAAGCTTTAGAAGAAGCTGGTGGAGATTTCGATAAAGCAGTAGAGGTTTTACGTAAACAAGGACAAAAAGTAGCTGCTAAAAGAGCTGACCGTGATTCTACAGAAGGTGCAGTTATCGCTAAAGTTAACGCTGACCAAACTAAAGGTATCGTTATCGCTTTGAACTGTGAGACTGACTTCGTTGCTAAAAATGAAGCTTTCGTTGCTATGGCTAACGAAATCGCTGATTTAGCTTTAACAGTTAACTCTAAAGAAGAATTATTAGCTTTACCATTCGCTGGAATTACAGTTGGTGAAAAATTAACTGAGCAAACAGGTGTTATTGGAGAAAAAATCGAAATTGGTACTTTCCAAGCTATCGAAGGTGCTATCGTTAATTCTTACATCCACGCTGGTAACAAAATTGGTGCTGTAGTTTCTTTATCTGCTAACGTAGAAGGTGCTTCTGAAGTAGCTCGTGACGTTGCTATGCAAGTTGCTGCTATGAACCCAGTAGCATTAGATGAAACTTCTGTTGCTCAATCTGTAATTGACACTGAATTATCTATCGCTAGAGAAACTTTAGTTGCAGAAGGTAAACCAGAAAACATGATTGAAAACATCGCTCAAGGTAAATTACAAAAATTCTTCAAAGAGAATACATTAGTTCACCAAGCGTCAATCAAAGACGGAAAAACTTCTGTTCAAGATGTCGTTAAAGCTGTTAACGCTGACTTGAAAGTAACTGGATTTATCCGTTACAGCTTATAATAAGTTTATAATTTTTATTATATATCTTAAAGTGATGCTAAAATTTAGCATCACTTTTTTGTTTGGTATATATTTTGAAATGTTTGTTTTATAATTATTTATTTTTATATTTGTTAGGATTACAAGCATATGAAACACTTTATACTATTTATAACTATATTTTTATTCACCATAACATCTGCATCAGCTCAGTCGAGATTTGATCAGGACAAAGGCTCTGTTAGCATTTATCCAAATCCTGCGAGTTCTACGTTTACAATAAAATTTGATAATCCATCGAAAGCAAGTTCGGTATCTATATACTCGATTATTGGAAATGAAGTGATGAATAAAAAATTAGACGGAAGCCAGAAAGCAAACTTTAACGTACAAAGTTTGAAAAAAGGAAAATACATTGTTCGCGTTTTTAATGAAGATGGAACAACAGAAACACAATCGTTAATTAAGAATTAAGATTATTCATATAAAACAAAAAAGCTTCTCAAAAATTTGAGAAGCTTTTTTTATATCGTTACCCGAAAGTTTATTTCGCTTTCTTGTAATTATCTTCAACTTGTTTCCAATCCAAAACATTGTTAAACGCTTTCAAATAATCATCGCGTTTATTTTGGTATTTTAAATAATAAGCATGTTCCCAAACATCAATTCCTAAAATTGGCGTTCCTGCAACCTCTGCTCCTGGCATCAATGGATTATCTTGATTTGCTGTAGTTGTAACCGCCAAACTTCCGTCCGCTTTCACAACCAACCAAGCCCAACCAGAACCAAAACGTTTAGAACCTGCTTCGTCCAATTGCTTCATCAATTCTTCTGTAGAACCAAATGTTGCATCAATCTTCGCTTTAAGATCTCCTGTAGGCGCTTTCTGCGGCGTTGGAGACATAATATCGAAATATAGCATGTGATTGTAATATCCACCAGCATTGTTGCGTAAAGCAGCATTATTCATATCCATTTTTTTCAAAATGTCTACAATATCATTCGATTTGATATTTGCTTCTTTTAGCGCTGTATTCAATTTGTTGATGTATCCTAAATAATGTTTAGAGAAATGAACTTCCATTGTTTTTGCATCAATGTATTCGTTCAATTCATCGTAACCATATTTTAAAGGTTTAATTTGGAAAGTTCCTGGGTCAGCTTTAACATCTGTAGGATTTCCAACAGGCTCTGCAGCAGCTTGCACTGTATCTTGTTTTACAACTTCTTTAGTTGTTGAGTCAGCATTTTCTTTCTTCGTTTCGCATGACTGAACAAAGAAAAGAACACCCAAAACTGACATCAAAAATATACCCTTTTTCATCTTATTCTTTTATGTAGTTTACTTATGATATTAATATTTCTACTAAAATATACTAAAACTATCGAATATAAAATTGATTTCTTTTAATTTTCTGTTAAAATGGAGATTAGAATGTATTTTTATTACATTTATAATAATTAACACGAAACAAAATGACGATTAAAAATCTATTTGCAATCATAATCAAATTGATTGGTTTTTTCTTTATTATAGAAACTTTTATAACATTTTTTCCCGAGCAAATCAATCTGTTAATGAACTTTGATGTAATATTTCCTGAAGAAATAAAAAGTCAAAATATCGTTTTATTTCCTTACATCACGCTTATAATTCTATTCATTGTACTGTTTTTGATTTATTATACTTTCATTTATAAAACAGAAATTATGATTAGATTTCTTAGAATCGAAAAATATTTTGAAGATACAAGAATTGAAAATCTTACAATTCCTATTCAAAAATATGCGCAGATTTCAATAATAATCGTTTCGATTATTTTATTGATTTTTCAATTACCTATTTTTATCAATACAACAATTAAGTATTTTAGTGTAAAAGATTCTTTTCAAGATGGACTAACTTCTGATTTAATTTCGAGTTCAATTATTATTCTACTTTCATTTATTGGAATTATTTTCAGCGATAAACTCTCAAAAAATTTTGCAAAATAAACACTATTTTATTTCAGATATTTTAATTATTCTTATTTTATTAATTATAAAAAACCAAAAATGAAATATTACTTAACTTATATTCTATTTTTAATTTGTTCAATATCTTTTTCTCAAAATATAGATGATAAGAGAGATTTGTTAATTAACAATCTTTGTAAGATCCTTACAAAAAATAAAAATCTTAATGATTTAGAAAGTGTTAATTTAGTTAATCAAGATGTTAGTTTAGTTGAATATTTTAAAGATTTTTCAAAAGAAGAAATTCAAGCTGAAGAAGAAGCTATTTTTTATAGATTTCAAAAAAATTGTAAAGAATACACTGATATAATAAGAAAATTCTCTGAAAAAAATAATGAAAACTGGATTAATTTAGAAAATTTGCCTAAATCAACAATCAATAAAAAAGAGTATAAATTAATTAAATCAGCTTCTGAATTATATTATTTTGATTATGAAGGAGATAAAACAATTGTAAAAATTGAAAATAATAATTGGATTGAATATTTTATTGATGAATCTTTTTCTAAACTAAAATTACATTGGGAGAATAATTATGATTTTAATCTTGAGTTTTTAGAAAGCAATAATTCAATGAAAAAATCATTTAGTAGAAAAGGAGAAAAATATCAATATAGAATTTTAAGTAAAGAGAATAATTATTATTGGATCGCTTATTATACAAAAGATCTAAATAATATCGTAAAATTTAAATTATATATTCAATAAAAAACCTTCCATTACGGAAGGTTTTCTTGTTATATCGAGTTTCTTAATCTCTCTTATAATTTACAACAGCTTCTATAAAAGCTTGTGCATTTTCTACTGGAATATTTGGTAAAATTCCGTGACCTAAATTGGCAATATATTTATACGGACCAAAATCGTCAATCATTTCTTTTACCATTTGCTGAATAGTTTCTGGCGGAGATAACAAACGAGAAGGATCAAAGTTACCTTGTAACGTCTTTTTGAAACCTGTAAACTCGCGCGCTAATTGTGGCGTAATCGTCCAATCAACACCCAAAGCAGATGCTTTAGAATCGGCCATTTTCTCTAAAGCAAACCAACAACCTTTTGCAAAAACAGTTACAGGAACTACTTTAGAAACTTCGTTTACAATTTGCTCGATGTATTTCCAAGAAAATTCATCATAATCTTTTGGCGATAACATTCCACCCCAAGAATCAAAAATCTGAATCACATTTGCACCATGTTCCACTTTTTTCAACAAATATTGAATCGTTGTTTGTGTAATTTTTTCTAATAATTGGTGTGCTGCAACTGGATTTTGGAAACAAAAACCTTTCGCTTGATCAAAAGATTTAGAACCACGACCTTCCACTGCATAACACAACAATGTCCAAGGCGAACCTGCAAAACCAATCAACGGAATTTTATTGTCCAACTCTTTCTTTGTGATATCCATCGCTGCATAAACGTATCCTAACTCTTCTTCAACATCAGGAATATAAACTTTTTCTACATCTTGAGCTGTACGAATAGGATTCTCTAACCACGGACCAACACCAGGTTTCATCTCGAAATTCATTCCCATTGCTTGTGGTACAACCAAAATATCCGAAAAGATAATGGCTGCATCCAACGGAAAACGACGAATTGGTTGAACTGTAATTTCAGCCGCTAATTCTGGCGTTTGACAACGTGTAAAGAAATCATATTTATCTCTCAATTCGATAAATTCTGGTAAATAACGTCCTGCTTGACGCATCATCCACACTGGCGGACGCTCTACCTCCTCACCTCTCAATGCTTTTAAAAGCAAATCATTTTTTATCATTGATGTATTTTTTTATATTTTCGATAACCACTTCCACCAAAGGTGTTTGCGCAGTTATAATTTCATAATTTGGATAAACTTCTTGTATCGCAGAGGTTGTTGTATTTCCGATTGTAAAAATACGCGAACTTTCTGAAATTTCATTTTGTTGATGAAACGCTTTGAATGACAACGGACTAAAAAAAGCATACGCATCAAAAGTTTCATTTAATTGATAAACAATTTGTTCTGATTGATATGTCATAATTTGATTGACTTTGTGATTTGCTTTTGACAATTCATTTACCAACAAATCTCGGCGCGAAGAACCGCATAAAAAATTCCATTTCGGAGAATAATTTCCTGAAATCAATTTCGGAGCTAAATCTTCTGCATAATCTTCAACCAACACAACTTCTCTGTTTTGTGCTTTTAGTTTTTCTGCCGTTTTTTTTCCAACAACAAAAAAATGACCATTCAATTCCAATCCTTGAATGGCATTTACTGTATTTTGACTCGTCACGATAAATTGATGAACGGATTCATCAACCTGTGCAGAAATTTCATTTTTCGAAGTCAATTCAATTTGTAAAGTTGGTTTACAAACCACCTCAACATCAGTTCCAAATTCTTTTTCAAGCAATTCAGGAGAAATAAACTTCGTGAATAAAACTTTCGTTCGCACTATTTCGTTCCGATTTCTTTTTTAATTTCTTCAATCATTTTTGCTGCACCTTGCGCAATACATTCTTCAGCAAACTCACGACCTTTCGTCAAATATTCATCTGCTTTGAATTGTCTTTCGATTGAAATCATCTCTTGTCCATCAATTGATAAAATTGCTCCTTTGAACGAGTAATTTTCTTCATCAATTTTTTCAACTAACGCACCAATTGGCGCTGTACAACCTCCTTCTAAAACATTCAAGAATTGACGTTCTACCGTAGCAAAAAGTTCACATTGCGGATTATTAATATCACTCAAATCCAAACCTTCTTTGGCTACAATTCCTAAAATTCCTTGTGATGGTGCAGCAATCATCCAATCAATCACTTTATAATGAAGACCTTTTTCTGCCAATTCATCTAAAATTTCTGAACGATCCAAACCTGCAAAAGCAAAAACAGCTCCGTCCCAATCTGCATTATCTTGCAACTTTTTCAGACGTAATTGCACATTTCCACGTAAATCTACAATCGTATCATTTGGATATTTATGATTCCAAAATGCTTTACGACGCAAAGATCCAGTAGCGATAACACGATGTTTTTTCTCGAAAATATCTTCCGATTTGTACACCAAAATATCCGCAGAACTTGCGCGTTCTGGATATGCAATCAACTCTAATTTTTCTGGTAAAACAGTTGGTACATCTTTCAACGAATGAACCGCAATATCCACTTGATCATTCAACAAAGCAATGTCCAATGAACGCGTAAAAACACCTGTTAAACCTAATGAATAAATGGGTTGTTTTAGATTTGCATCGCCTTCAGAAGTAATCGGAACGATTTCTGTTGGATGACCTTTTGCCTCAAGAATAGAAGCAACTTTATTGGCTTGCCAAAGCGCTAACGGACTTTGACGTGTACCAATTTTTATTGTTTTCATGATTGTATTAAGCTTGTTTTAAATGAAACATTTTTTCGATTAACTGAATTGTTTCGTCTGCATTTTCTTTATTTTCAATCAAATAAGAAGCAAACTGATTTGTAATTTTCTGAATTACTTTTTCAGTTAAAATCGTTTCATTTTCGTCGATATTTACATTGTCTTTTTTCAAGTTATTTAAAGCAAAACTCTGAAAAAAGTCTAATCTATCTTTGAAAGATTGAATAGCTGGAACCAATTCTCTGGTTTCTAACCATTCGTAAAACTCTGTAGAATGCTCCTCTATAATTGCCAATGCTTCTGGAATTGCATTGCGACGTTGCGCAATTGTATCGTCTACCATTTTAGATAATCCATCTACATTTACCAATTGAATAGATTCGCGAGCAGCCAATGTATGAATTACATTTTCTGGAACTGACATATCAATAATCGTCATTTCCTTATCGAACGGAATCATTTCTTCTGTAATCGTGTAATTACTTGCTCCCGTTGCAACAATTAGAATATCTGTTTTTTGTAATTCTTCTTTTAATTCGCTGTGATCTTTTACGGTAATATCATATTTCAATCCAAGAATTTCTGCCTTTTCTTTTGTACGATTGATTAGCGTAATGTTTGTATTTGGATAATGTTTGACCAAATTAGCACACGTATTACGACCAATTTTACCAATTCCGTACAACAAAATATTTTTGTCAACTAAGTTTCCTTGCGTTGCTTGAATAAAATTAACCGCTGAATATGCAACCGAAGCAGAACCGTTACTTAAGAAAGTTTCGTTCTTCACTTTTTTACTAATTTGAATCGCAGTATTTACCAAACGCTCTAAAAAAGCATTTGATGCACCTTGTTTTTTGAAACGAGAAAACCAAATTTTGATTTGTCCGATGATATCAAAATCACCTAAAATCTGACTTTCTAATCCCGACGAAACACGGAATAAATGTGTAATCGCTTCTTCTCCTTCTTTTACCATCATAAATTGACGGAATTCATCTGCATTACCTTCTGTGTATTTACAATATTGCTCAACGATTTGATCTTCGTTTTCTGCAAAACCATAAAATTCAGTACGATTACAAGTTGATACAATAAAAAAGTTTTCTAATCCATTCGTTTTAGAATCTTGCGTAAACGTTTCAACTTGTTCCGGGAAAAATGTAAATTTACCACGTGTAATGGCGTCAGCTTTTTCATAACTGATTCCGATTACGTAAAAATTTTCTTCCGTTTTATTACCTCTAATTGCCATTTCTTCAAATACTGATACAAAAGTAGTTTCAAAAGTCTTCGAAAAATAACTTTAAAAAGAAAAAATAACGCTAAAAATTAAAGTTTGCTTTTTTAGAATAATTATAAATTAAAGGTTTATATTTGTATGTAAACCATTATAAAGAGCGAAGTTGACAATTATCACGTTTTTTATATGACAAACCTCATTATTCAAAATGGAATTAAAAAATACCCATAAAAGTAAAATTAACGAGTATAAATTGTCAACAGACGTATTTATCGCTCAAATAGACAACTTTACAGCTTCTACAGACACGATTCTGAAAGGAATTGACAAGCGTTATATACAATTCTATTTTTGTACAAAAGGTTCGCTGACATTTAATTTTAATAATGGTATTTATAAAATCAATTTGAACGAAGGAAAAAGTTTTTTGTTTTATTATCCGACATTAGACATTCCATTATCGCTAAATATAAATGCAGAAAGTAAGGTTTATATTGTGGTTTTGTCTATTCAGAAATTACATCAATTGTTTGCAGAATATCAAATTCAGAATAATTTGATTTCGAGTATGACGCAAGAAAAATTTTATATTGAACGAGAAATTGGACCTTCAATAAAATTAGTTTTGAATCAAATTGAACAAATGAAACTTTCTCCGCAATTTCAAAATTTATTTTTGATTGGAAAAATGTACGAATTGTTCACGCTTTATTTTTCTGAAATCGAAAATCAAACTGAGCATTGTCCTTTCTTGAATGATGAAAATGAAGGAAAACGCATCAAGGAAATCAAAGATTTTCTATTGTCTGACTTTAAAAATCCTCCGACCATAAAAGAACTTTGCGAAAAATTCTCAATCTCTGAATATCATCTTAAAGAAGGATTTAAAGAGCTTTATGGCACTACTGTTTATGGCTACTTATTGGATAAAAAATTAGAATTCGCATTACACAGATTAGAAGAGAATCAACAAATGGTAAAAGATATTTCGTTTGAAATTGGTTACGAAAATCCATCACATTTTATATCAGCATTTAAGAAGAAATATGGCTTAACGCCTAAACAATACATTAAACAATTTCAGTAAAAGTTTAACGATTTCTAATCTAAATATTCCGGTTTAACTACTTATAAATACTTACTTTTGTCAAATATTTATAAATAATTATGCAAAAATTTTTACTTCTTTTATTTCCTTTTGCCGCTTTTGCGCAGCAACCCGACTATTATGAAGGGATTGATTTTAAACAAAATGGAAAAACGATAAAGGAAGAATTACACGATTTAATCAATGCTACGCATCATGCAGTTAGTTATTCGCCTGGAGTTTGGAATATTTTAGATAAATCCGACTTAGATTTAGATTCGAAAGGTCGCGTTTTATTGATCTATGGTTTTACTGATAATTCTACTGTTTATGCTGAACAACGCACGCGCGATGTAAACAACAAAAACAATACTGGTGGAAATGCAAATGGAAAATGGGAACGCGAACATGTTTTTCCAAAATCATTAGCAAATCCTGTTTTAACGACTAATAATCCAGGAACAGGTACAGATGCGCACAATTTACGTGCAGTTGATAGACAATTAAATTCGACTAGAAGTAACAATGCTTATCGTGAAAAATGGGCACAGGATGTGACAGGACAAGCTAAATTGATCAATGGAGGTTTTTATCCTGGTGATGAATGGACGGGAGATGTGGCGCGAATTATTATGTATATGTATGTACATTATGGGTTGGAAACCGATCCGCAATTGGTTGCGTACAACAATACGACAACAACCAATAATGATGGAATGCCGGATATGTTCTTGAAATGGAATGTGGAGGATAAAGTATCTGAATTTGAGAAAGTCCGAAACGAAATTATTGCCGAAACGCAAGGAAGTCGAAATCCATTTATTGATAATCCGTATTTAGCAACGTTGATTTGGGGAGGAGATAAAGCCGAAAATACTTGGACTGAATTATCTGCGAACGATTACAATTATCAACAAACGCTTGTAGATGTTTTCCCAAATCCGACAATTGACAAGGTTAAAATAAATGCGAAGAATTTTGTTCGCGCCAATTTATATGATTTTAACGGGCGATTACTTGGAACTAATTTAGGAACAGAGGTCGATTTAAAACCTTACCCGGCTGGAATCTATATTTTAGCTATCCACTTACAAGATGGAAATATCGTCACTAAAAAAGTGATTAAGAAATAATTTTAAACAAAAAATTCCAACTCTAAGAGTTGGAATTTTTTGTTTATTCATTTTAACAACCTTCATTATACATTACATCGAAAGAAACTACTTTATCATTCACTAAATAAAATTGTAGAATCGATCCATTATCATAATCTTCAACATTAAAATAACGAAAAGCTTTTGTTCTTTTATCCGTTTTATCATCATAACCATCGAAAATAGAAATATTCAGATTTTTATATTTATTAATTAACTCATCCAAAGATGAGCCAATTTTAATTCCAGATAATGTTTTAAGACTAGAATCCGAAGACTTTACACTATATACAGTTAAAGTAGAAGAACCTGCTGTCTCCTCACCATTTGTTGTCAATCCAACTTTATATGTTACTCCTTTAGAGACAATTGTTACATCACCATCAGGATAACCATATTCATTCAATTTTATTTTGAATTTTTGTCCAGTTAATTTTTCTAATTCAGACAATTTCATTCCAAGTTTTACGTCATTAATACGAGTTGTAGAAACTTGCGCTTGCAAAGCTATTCCAGCTACAAAAGCAGCTATAAAAAATATTTTTTTCATTTTTATGTATTTAGGTTTTAATCATTATTTTAAAGTGTACATTCTTCTGGGTTATAAGAACTCAATCTTATTGTTGTTACAATTTCATTTTTCAAAGAAAAAGTCAATATAACACCATTTTCTCTATCATCAATTCTAAATTCTCTGTTATTATTATTCGATTTATCCAAAAACACATTATATTTTGACGAATAAGCTTTCCACAAATCCTCCAACGTACTACCAATTCCAATTCCAGACAAAGTTTTGATATTTTTACTTGTTGTAGAAATAGAACTTAAATAGGTGTCATTTTCTGTTTTACTCAAATAACCACTTCTTATTTCGATTGTATAATCAATCCCTTTTAGGGTGACATTCGTTTCTCCTTCATCAACAATTGCAGCAATTTCTTCACCTAACAATTTCAACACTTCGAACGGACGCATACCAATTTTCAGTTCATTCATTCGTGTTGTAGAAATCTGACCAAATCCAACTATTGAAAGTAAGAAAAATCCTACTAAAGCTATTTTAGTTTTCATAAATATTGTTATTTAAAAAACCCGATTCATTTGACAAAACCATTTTTACGACTTTATTATTTTTTAAATAAAAATCTAATGTACATCCATTATCAAGATCATTTATTGCAAAAGCTCTGACCGATTTTGTTTCGTCATCTTCAAAAATATCTTGCACCGAAATATCATATTTTTTGTACGCTTTCCATAAATCATCCAACGAACTTCCAATTTTTATTCCTGATAAAGTCGAAAGTTGAGCGCTAACAGACGAAACCATATAGACTTCGAATTGTTTCGTTTTCAAATTTCTATAATACGAAATATGATATTTAATTCCATTCAACTCAATGTCCTGTTCAGGCATTTCAGGATTATTTACATCATAAAGAGCTAATTTATTTGGCGTTAAAGCTGCAACTTGTTTTTGTGTCATTTCGTACGAAATATCTCCAAATTTGGAAGTCGTTACTTTTTGAGCAAACATTATCGAAGTAAATAGCAAAAAGCATCCTAAAATTGAAAAAAAACGACTAAGCATAAGCATTAATTTGAGCAATATGTTTTACAATTTTTCCATTATCCAAAACCCAAAGTGCATCATAAACACCAGCTCCATCGCTATATGTACCGAACAAATAATATTGATTTAACTCTTTATTGTAAGTAAGTTTTGTTGCTGATAAATTCGCATTATATAAATTGATAAAATATTCTTTTGGAATGATAATATCTTTTCCTTTGAATGATATTTTAAACGATTTGAATTCTGTTTGAGGAATCATTCCGTCCGAACCAAAAAAATCTTTTTCATCAATCGCATAAACAAAATCACTTTCCTTGAAAATTTTATGTTTTTTCGAATTAAATTCTTTCGTTTCGAGCTGAATGGTATAATCAGCAACCGAAAATTCTATTTTAGAATCATTGACTGAAGTTGGTGAAATAGTTTCAAAATCTTCTAACTTTTTGATTCGATCATAGTAAACATAACCAGCTTTTTCAGGCTGATATTCAACCAAATACCATTTCGATTTTTCTTCATCAGAATCAATTGGATAAATTGAATTTGAATTGACTTTAGCAACAATTTTAGACGAAATATTTTTCTCATCTCTCACATTTGCAAAACCATCTTTATCTTGCACAATCCCAAATTGAGCTTGCACAAAATAGCCTAAAAAAGTAGTAAGAATGAATAAACTTTTTTTCATTTTTTGATTCGATTTTCTTGAAGTAAAGCTAACAAAATCTAAACCAAAAATTTTCACGAATTATAGTGATTTTACAAAATCGATATTTCTTTTCAAACCATCAAATTTTGTACGTTTTACAGGTGATTTGTTAAAAATTTTTCGAAAAACATCCTCTGTAATTTCTTCCCAATCTTTCTTCGAGAATTGATTAATCTTTTCGTTACCAACAAAACGAGTTTCTTTCGTTTGCAATGAAAAACGATTCCACGGACAAACTTCTTGACAAACATCACAACCAAAAATCCAATCATCAAATTTCCCTTTCATTTCGGTCGGAATTTGATCTTTCAATTCAATTGTAAAATACGAAATACACTGACTTCCGTTCACTGTTTTATTGGGTAAGATTGCCTCAGTTGGGCAAGCATCAATACAACGCGTACATTTTCCACAATGATCAGTTTCAATTGGAGAATCATAAGCTAAATCCAAATCAATAATTAATTCGGATAAAAAGAAAAATGAGCCTTTTTGTTTAGACAATGTTAACGAATTTTTTCCTACCCAACCAATTCCAGCTTTTCTAGCCCAAGCATGTTCCAGAATTGGTGCTGAATCGGTAAAAGCTCTTCCGTTCACTTCTCCTATTTCTTCTTGAATAAAATCTAATAATTCGCGTACTTTTTCCTTCACGACAAAATGATAATCTTCGCCTTGCGCATACATCGCAACCTTGTAAGAATTTGGATTTCGATCTAAATTTTGGTAATAATTATACGCCAACGAAATTACAGATTTTGCTCCTTCGACCAAAATTCGAGGATCCAATCGCATATCAAAATGATTTTCCATATACTGCATTTCACCGTGAAAATCATTCTTCAACCAAGCTTCTAAATGAGGTGCTTCTTCTTCCAAAAAATCAGCTTTGGCTATACCACAAGAAATAAATCCCAACGCTTCAGCTTTTTCTTTGATTCGTTGGGACCATTTTATTTTGATATGTTCTTCTGTTTGAAGGAGCATTAGTTAATTCGTAATTATGAATTTATAATTATTATATCGACGAGATTAAATTTTATCATTCTGAATGAAACGTGAGTGAAATGAAGAATCTTAGATTCCTCCTAACGCAAGAATAATATGTCGTGTTAAGTGATTTTCTATTCGTTAAAATAAAAAAATCGGATCGAAACATATAAAGATTCTTCGACAAGCTCAGAATGACAGCGAACTTAGAGCAAAATTACAAATCAAACAAATCAGTTTGAGGTGAATTTTCGCCACGATATTTTACCCCAATATGCTTGTATGCTTTTTCTGTTGCAATACGTCCACGCGCAGTGCGCATCAAATAACCTTCTTGAATCAAATACGGTTCATAAACTTCTTCCAACGTTCCGCCATTTTCTCCAACTGCTGTTGCCAAAGTTGTAATTCCGACTGGACCTCCTTTAAATTTTTCGATGATCGTTGATAAAATTCGGTTATCCATTTCATCTAAACCATTATCATCAACTTTCAAGGCTTTTAGAGAAAATTCAGCAATTGATAAATCAATTTTTCCATTTCCTTTAATTTGTGCAAAATCTCGAGTCCTTCTCAATAAAGCATTTGCTATACGAGGTGTTCCACGACTACGACCTGCAATTTCTATTGCTGCTCTTTCGTCAATTGGTGTATCTAAAATACGAGAAGAACGTTCAACAATCGTACTTAATAATTCAACATTATAATATTCGAAACGGAAATTAATTCCAAAACGAGCACGAAGCGGCGCAGTTAATAAACCAGAACGTGTTGTTGCGCCAATTAATGTAAAAGGATTCAAACCAATTTGAACCGAACGTGCATTTGGTCCAGATTCGATCATAATATCAATCTTAAAATCTTCCATTGCCGAATACAAATATTCTTCGATAACGGGAGACATACGATGGATTTCATCAATAAAAAGCACATCATTTTCTTCCAAATTCGTCAATAAACCAGCTAAATCACTCGGTTTATCGAGAACTGGTCCAGATGTAATTTTGATTCCTACACCTAATTCATTCGCAATAATATTTGCCAATGTCGTTTTTCCCAAACCTGGAGGTCCGTGCAACAAAACGTGATCTAATGCTTCGCCACGAAGTTTAGACGCTTTTACGAAAACTTCTAAATTCTCTAGAATATGCGCTTGTCCAGCAAAATCATCAAAACTTTGCGGACGAACAGTATTTTCGTGATTTAGATCGTCGTCTGGATAAAATTCTTTATCAGGATTTAATAAATCTGACATAAAATGATGATATAAATTATAATGATGATATTACGAAGGACAAATTAAATTATCCTCCGTACTTTTACAACTACAAAGAACGCAATATTTTTTTAGATAAAAAGAATTATGAGCAAAGGAATATTATTAGTGAATTTAGGTTCGCCCGATTCTACCAATGTTGAAGACGTAAGAACTTATTTACGCGAATTTTTAATGGATAAGAAAGTTTTGGATTCTCCTTGGATTATTCGTAAAACTATTGTTGAATTATTTATTTTACCAAAAAGACCCGAAAAATCTGCTGAAGCTTACCGAAAAATTTGGACAAAAGAAGGTTCTCCTTTGATTGTTTACTCTAAAATTTTGAGAGATATGGTACAAAAACAAATGGATATTCCAGTTGTTTTGGCAATGCGTTACAAAAACCCTTCAATAGAAGCTGGTTTACAAGAGCTTTATGACAAAGGAGTTCGCGACATTTTGGTTGTTCCTTTATATCCTCAATACACGATGTCTTCTACAGAAACTGTTGCGGATAAAGTGCTTGAAATTCAGAAAAAAAGCTACAAAGACACTAAGATTAATTTCTTGAAAGCTTTTTACAATCATCCAGATTATATCAAAGTTTTAGCTGAATCAATCAAAGAAAAATTACCTGAGAATTTTGATAAATTATTGTTTTCTTATCACGGAATTCCAGAACGTCACGATAATAAAGCACTTCGTGCTGCAAAAGTGAGCAAATTACCTATTGAAACTTATCGTAATCAATGTTTTGAAACGACACGTTTGGTAACCGAATATTTGCAATTACCAGAAGATAAATATACCACTTCTTTTCAGTCTCGTTTAGGTCGTGACCCTTGGATTAAACCTTATACAGACCACATGTTAGAAGAATTTCCTGCACAAGGCGTTAAGAATTTAGCGGTTTGCACCCCTGCCTTTGTTTCGGATTGTTTGGAGACTTTGGAAGAAATTTCGATGGAAGGTCGAGAAGAATTCTTAAAAGCTGGTGGTGAACAATTTACATATATCCCTTGTTTGAATGATCGTCAAGATTGGGTGGATACATTAGTGAAATGGTTGAAAGGTTGGCAAAATAATTAAGAAAGGTATTTAGCCTTACAAAATAAATTAGATATCTTTGTTTGGAATTTTTCAATTTTAAACAAAGATATTTTTTTTTAAAATGAGACTAATTTTCTCAATTATATTTTTAGTCCTATCACTTTTTAGTTCGGCTCAATTTTTAGATACTAGTGGAAATCTAATTATTGATGGTCGAAAATATCTGAAATCCAAAGTGGATACTACAGGACGAAAATCGGGTTGGGAAATTTATGGTGCAAATACTTTAACCGTTAATCAAAATACCTTTTCCAATTGGATGGCAGGAGGTGAAAATTCGGTTTCACTAAATGCTAAAGCTGATTACGAATTTAATTTCCGAAAAAAGAAACACTTTTGGGACAATCGTTTTATTTTTGAATATGGTTTTTTAGACAATAAAACCAATGGAACGCGTAAGACTGCTGACAATCTAAATATCACAACTTCTTATGGATATTTGATAAAAGAAAAGTGGTATCTAACCTCATCACTTAATATTCGTTCACAGTTTTCTGCAGGTTACAATTACGGAACAACTCCAAAAACAAAACTATCAAACTTATTTGCGCCTGCATATGTAACAATTGGGGTCGGTGCGAATTATACGCCAAATTCTAATTTTTCTGTCAGTTTTCAACCTTTAACATCAAGAACAACAATTGTAGCAGACAAAGATTTGCAAAAGAAAGGAACTTATGGTTTGCGAAATGATGGAGATACGTTTCTTTTCGAAGTTGGTGCATATTTAGGTGGACGTTATAAGGTAAAACTTTTTGATAATGTCACTTACGATAATAATATTGGAATTTTCTCCAATTATTCCAACAAATTTTATAACCTCGATATTGTGTATGCAGGATTGTTAGATATGAAAATTAATAATTTTATGTCCACGCAATTAACTATCAATTTGATTTATGATGAAGATCAAGTTGCGCAAACACAGTTTAAACAAGCTCTTGGGATTGGCTTAACATATAAAATAGACAATACTAAGAAAAAAGATAAGAAGAAACGTAGAAAGAAGGAAATTCTCCCATATTTCGATACATCTGGCATTTCCCCAGTCAATTTACCTAGAATAAAACTGGATAAACAAAACTATGATCAAGTTTTTGATAAAAATACAATTGACGAAAAATCAACGTATATTAAATCAGAATCCATATTTTTGGAGTAAGTTTATATAAATCAATCAAATCTATATGAAAAAAATTTTATTTGTATTAGCAATTTTAGGAAGTGCTATAACTTTTGCGCAAACAGTAAAAGATGGTAAAGTAACTACTGATAGCAAGCGCTATTTAAAAGATCAAAAATTTGATGGTCGTCAACCTGGCTGGTTTGTTTCAGGAAATAATTCACTTTTATTTTCTCAAAGTGCATTCAGTAATTGGGTTGCGGGAGGTGTAAATTCGTTTGCGCTAAATGGAAGTTTAGATTATGAATTTAACTTGACAAAAGAAAAACATATTTGGGATAATCGTGTTGTTTTAGGATACGGAGTTCAAACCAATAAAGGCGAAAGTTCTCGCAAAACAAATGATGTTATCGACTTAACTTCTTCTTATGGTTACAGCATCGGAAATCATTGGTATTTAGCTGCCTCTATCAATTTTCGCACACAATTTACAGATGGTTTTGATTATTCAACAGATCCAAAAACGAAGATCTCAGGCTTGATGGCTCCAGGTTATCTAAGCTTAGGTTTGGGTGCGGATTACAAACCAAACGAAAATTTCCAAGTTAATATTCATCCATTTACACCAAGAATGACATTTGTTTTGGACAAAGATTTACAGAAAAAAGGAAACTTTGGACTTAAAAATGATGGCGATACAACTTTATTCGAGTTTGGTGCATATTTAGGTGCGCGATACAAACTACAAATTATGGAAGGAATTTCTTATGATAACCGTGTTGGAATTTACGCTGATTATCTGAAAAATTTCGGAAATATGGACATTGCTTATCAAGGAATTTTGGATATGAAAGTGAATAAGTTTGTTTCGGCACAAGTAAGTTTGAATTTACTATATGATGAAGATCAAATCAAAAAAACACAGATAAAACAAACACTTGGAATCGGATTTAATTACAAATTTGATAACACTCCACCAAAAATAGAAGAAGCTCCAGCAACTGCATTTATGCAAGAAGCACCAATTTTCGAAGAAAAAGAAGAAACTGTAGAAGTAGCAACAAATATTCTGAAAAGAGAACCAATTCTTAATGAAACAAAATTAGTCACTCAATAATATTTTCAACCTGCTTTTAATAAGCAGGTTTTTTATTTTTCTTATTTTTAAAGCTCAATAGAAGAATAAAATGACAAAAAATATTTTCGGCGCACTATTACCACAAATTTTAATGATTGTTTGGGCAGCTTTCGAGTTTTACCTTGGGTTCAACAACGAACAAAATAACCGCATCATTCTTAGCGCAATCGTGATATTAATCTTCGTTATTTTTACAATTATTACATTAGTCAAAGTTATCAAATACCCTAACGACCCTACTTATTTGAAGAAAAAGTAATTTTTATGAATGTAATTCTTAAAACTGAACGATTAACTTTAAGACCAGTCACAATTGATGATACTGAAACAATTCATCAATTACATTCTATCGAAGAAGTTGATCAATATAACACTTTAGGAATTCCAGAAAATATAGAGGTTACAATTCTTCATGTAAAAGATTTAATAAAATCTAATCAAGGAGAACAACCACAAGCTTATACTTTTGTTATCGAAAATGACAATCAATTTGCTGGATTAATTTCTTTAAATTTAGGTCGGGCTAAATACAAGAATGCAGAAGTTTGGTTTAAACTTCATCCAGATTTTTGGAATAAAGGCTTTGCTACAGAAGCTTTAAAAGAAATTATTTCTTTTGGTTTTAATACTTTAAATCTTCATAGAATTGAAGCTGGATGCGCAATTGAAAATATTGGTTCTTACAAAGTTCTTGAAAAAGTTGGAATGATACGAGAAGCGCATACAAGACAATTACTTCCTCTAAAATCTGGTTGGGCAGATAATTATGGCTACGCTATATTATCGAGTGACATTCTATAAATATTAAGTCATTCCAAACTCATTTTAGAATCATATCTTATTTGATAACAAGTTCAGCTTATCTACAAATTCTCCCTTAAATTTCGTAAACTTGTGTTATTAAAACAACAAAAATGAAATTAATCGGTCCTTTCAAACAAATTATAACACTTGCCAATTTACCTTTAAAAGGTGCTATTCACGAAAACCAAGTCGAAGTTCTCGAAGATGGGGGAATTATTATTGATGATGAAACAATTGTAGAAATAGGAAATTTCGAAACGCTTTCTCAACAACATCCAAACATCCAAATTGAACGAATTGAAACAGAACAAATTCTTCTTCCAGGATTTGTAGATTCACACACACATGTTTGTTTTGGAGGAAATCGCGCCAAAGATTTCGCAATGCGTTTGGATGGAAAAACATATTTAGAAATTGCCAAAAGTGGTGGTGGAATTTGGTCTACAGTAACAGAAACACGTAAAAAAACGGTTGACGAACTGAAAGATATTACGCTAAAACATATTGCGCAATTAGCTAAACAAGGAATCACAACTGCTGAAGTAAAATCGGGTTATGCTCTCTCTGTTGAAGGTGAAATTAAAATGTTAGAAGCGATAAATATGGCGAATCAAGAAAGTGAAATCGATTTGATTCCTACTTTTTTAGGTGCGCATATGAAACCTAAAGATTTTGAAGGTTCGAACAAAGAATATTTAGAACTTTTGGTGAAAGAAGTTTTTCCTAAATTAAAATCTGATGATTTAGCAAATCGTATCGATATTTTTGTGGAACAATCTGCTTTTTCTGTTGAAGAAGGTGATTATTTCTTGAATGAAGCAAAAAATCAAGGTTTTGATATTACGATTCATGCCGATCAATTTACAGCTGGAGGAAGTTATTTAGCGACAAAATATAACGCATTAAGTGCAGATCATTTAGAATTTTCAGGAGAAGAAGAAGTGAAAAACCTTGCTAATTCTGATGTTGTGGCAACTGTTTTACCTGGCGCTTCTATCGGTTTGGGAATGCAATATGCACCTGCTCGAAAATTGTTAGATGCTGGTTGTTGCGTTTCGATTGCTTCGGATTGGAATCCTGGTTCTGCTCCGATGGGAAATCTTTTGACACAAGCTTCTGTTTTGGCTACTTTCGAGAAATTATCAATGGCAGAAGTTTTAGCAGCAATTACTTTTCGTGCGGCAAAAGCATTGAATTTAGCTGATCGTGGAACAATAGAAAAAGGTAAAAAAGCCGATTTTATCAGCTTCTCTACCTTCGATTATCGTAATATTATCTATTATCAAGGGCAATTACAACCAACGTATGTTTGGAAAAATGGCGCGTTGATTAATCAATAGTGTAAATATTATCAGGAGTGATGGTGTTTGTCGGCGTGTAAATTAACCAATCGGTAATCATTTCTTGCGGATAAAGACCTTCATCTCCTTCATTCAAACCTTCTACAGCATAAGGACGATTCAAACAAACACCAAAAATTTCGTTGTTCTCATTGATTCCGTACACATCAAACCAAATATGTTCCTTATTCATTTCATGATCGACATCAAATCCTAATTTGATTAAAAATCGATAATAATTTTCTTCATCTGCTTCTGGATTAAAATATGTGTTAAATGCTTTTTTATACAATTCAAAACGTTGATAAGCCAAGGCTGACATTCGTTCCGTTTCCTGATCGCTAATAAAGAAAATCGGATTATCTGCAATTGTCGCCGCATAAACTTCTGGTGTCAATGTATGTCCTTCTTGCACCGCTAACAAAACGCCACAAGGTTCATAATTTTCGTTTTCTGGCTGACGTTCATTGTAACCTCCCGGAATTGTTGCAGGATAATCTTTCACAACATCTTCCCAACGTTTCCAACAAAATGTAATATCCAAACCATCATAACCAATATTAAATTCTTCATTTTCTGGCGAACGAAAATCTGGTTTGATAAACGCATTTACAATCATATCCAAAGCCGAATTCATCTGCTCTACTCCATCTTTGATGTTCAACATTTCCAATTCCACAGAACCGCAACGATGCAAACCATGCGTATGCATCCAATACACGCGATCGCCATTTTCATCCTCATCATAAACGCCATGAATCACATATAAATACGAAGGCGCAGGCGGAATTTCTGACTCTGCTGTCACTTTAGCCCATTTACCAGAAAGCAAACGATAAGGCATAAAATCGACAACAATAGACGGGTTTTCAACAATTGCTTGCATAATTTTTAATTGCAAATGAAAACTATCCAATGCATCATTTCCAAAATACATCACAGATTCCAAATAAAAATCTTGTTGCGTTGCAATTTCCATTTCTTCGTCCGAAATCATATTTCCAAAACCAAATTCAGAATAATCGTTACTTCTCGCATCCACAACATACAAATTCACATCAAATTCTTCCTCCAAATAAGACACTACAAGTTGATATTCTTGCTTTACAGCTCCATTTTCGTCTTTATCAATCTCGATAAGATCAAAATTGATTAATTGAAAATAATCGGTTGATTTTAGACTTTTTTCAATTGATTCTCTTGAAAATACAAAATCTTTCGACGAAGGAAAAATTCCCATTGTAGAAGGTAAACTCAATCCATCCTCTGCAATTCCTTTGTACAATTCTTGATTTGTCATAGTTATTTTTAGTTTGTTTTTTGTTAAAGATAAATGTTTTAAGTTCATCAAAATTTTAGCAAAATGTTAAACTTTAAAATGATTAAAGATGATAATTCAGTTCGCATTACGTTAATTTATTGTAATTTTGTTCGCATAATTTTACAATTATGATAGCATCTATGACAGGTTACGGTAAATCCGTATTGGAATTACCTGAGAAAAAAGTAACGATAGAAATCCGTTCTTTAAACAGTAAAACACTAGATTTAAACACGAGAATTCCTTCTTTTTATCGTGAAAAAGAATTAGAAATCAGAAACCTTATTTCAGAAAAAGTTCAACGTGGAAAAGTTGATTTTTCGATGTTAGTAGAGTTAAATCCTGCTGCAAGAAATCAAAATATAAATGCTGAATTAATCAAAAGTTATATGGCAGAATTTAAATCAATCACACCAAATGTGACTGATGGTGAATTATTGCCTGTAGTAATGCGCCTTCCAGACGTTATTTCGTACACGCAAGACGATTTGAGTGAAGACGAATGGAATCAAATTCGCGCAACAATTATTGATGCGATCGACGCATTAAATCAATTTAGATTAGATGAAGGAAAAGTTTTAGAGAAATATTTGACTTTAAACTTGAATAACATTCTTGAGCTTTTAACACAAGTTGTCCCTTTTGAAAAAGAACGAATTGAAACTATAAAAGAACGTTTCAATAAACGTTTAGAAGAATTAAAAGTTGATGTTGATCAAAATCGTTTCGAACAAGAATTAATTTTCTATTTGGAAAAATTGGACATTACAGAAGAAAAAGTTCGTCTAAAAAATCATTGCGAATATTTCTTAAAAGAATTAGCTGGAACTGAATCAAATGGAAAAAAACTAGGATTTATTTCGCAAGAAATTGGTCGTGAAATCAATACATTAGGTTCAAAATCAAATCATTCTGAAATGCAAAAAATTGTTGTTCAGATGAAAGATGAATTAGAAAAAATTAAAGAACAATCGTTAAACATTTTATAATGAAAAAAGGAAAATTAATCGTCTTTTCGGCTCCATCAGGCGCAGGAAAAACAACTTTGGTTCGTTACGCTTTAGAACAATTGGAAAATATCAAATTTTCTATTTCTTGTACAACTAGAGATAAACGCGAAGGTGAAACTCACGGAGAAGACTATTATTTCTTAACACCAGAAGAATTTAAAGCAAAAATTGCAAACGACGAATTCGTAGAGCACGAAGAAGTTTACCGCGATAATTTTTACGGAACTTTAAAATCGGAAGTTGATCGCATTACATCTGAAGGAAATTCTGTAATTTTTGATATTGATGTTATTGGTGCATTGAATATCAAAAAATTGTACGGAGATCAATGTTTAACAGTATTTGTAAATCCTCCATCTTTGGAAATTTTGAAAGAACGATTAATTTCTCGCAACACAGAAAGCGAAGATAAATTGAAACAACGTATTGATAAAGCAGGAATTGAAATGGAAAAAGCTAAAGAGTTTGATATCATTTTATTGAACGACGATTTAGAAACTGCAAAAGCAAAAACCTTAGAAATTATTACAGATTTTATTAAATAATAATTTTTAATCATCATGATATAAATGCCTCGAATAAATAAAATCGAGGCATTTTTGTTATCTTTAGCTTTCGAAAAAATCACTACATAAAATGGAAATAGAAAATAGTTTAGAAATCAACAACGCCAATATTCATTATGTTCACCACGAAATAAATCCAGAAAATCCAACACTTATTTTTTTACACGATTCCTTAGGTTGCACCCAACTTTGGAGAGATTTCCCAAAAGAAGTTGCCGAAAAAACAAATTGTAATTTATTCATCTACGATAGAAAAGGTTATGGAAAATCGTCGCCTTTTACCATTGATCGTCGCGAATTGACTTACATGCATGATGAAGCAGATTTTCTAAATGATTTGGTTCAATATTTCAACTTCAAAGACATTATTTTATTTGGACATAGCGATGGCGGATCGATTGCGTTACTTTATGCTTCGAAATATCATCAAAATTTAAAAGGAATTGTTGTAGTTGGTTCGCACATTATTGTAGAAGAAATTTCTTTACAAGGAATCAGAGATGCAAAAATTGCATATGCAGAAACTAATTTGAAAGAACGTTTGACAAAATATCATGGCGATAAAACGCAGAAAGTTTTTGAGATGTGGACAGAAACTTGGTTACGCCCAGATTTTATTGATTTTGACATTCGAGAAGAATTAAAAAACATCGAATGTCCAACTTTGGTTATTCAAGGAATTGATGATGAATATGGTTCGATTGAGCAAGTAAATGGAATTATCAACAATGTAAAAGGAAGAAAAGAAAGTTATCTTGTTCCTGATGCAAAACATACGCCTTACAAGGAAAATAGAACGCCAACTTTGGTAAAAACAGTTGAGTTTATTGATTCGTTATAACGAATCAATAAACCTAAATATTACCATTTTACTCAATTTTTTCTCCTACGTTTAATCCATTTATAAACTTCAAACCACAATACAGATAACATTGCTACAAGCATCGCCATTCCTAATTCTTTTAGATTCAACGAAGAAACTTTAAAAAATAAAGAAATTGGCTTTATATACAGTATTGCAAAAAGTATAAGCAATGTAAGAATTGTAACGCCAACCATTAAATTATTTTTATTTTTAAAACTTGACCACAAGCTATAATAAAACGATCTATTCGTTAAACTTAACCAAACATTTGAGAAAATCAACGTTGTAAAAACCATTGCTCGGGTTTTCTCTTCATTTCCGCCTAACTGATAAGTGTATTGATAAACAAAAAGCAATCCTAATGTGATGATAATTCCTTGAATAATACTTGTTGAAAGTTCTTTCCAATTCAGAAAAGTTTCCGTCATAGGACGAGGTTTTTCGTTCATAGAATTTTTCTCTAAAGGCTCGTTTTCATACACAATAGAACAGGTTGGTCCCATTACCAATTCTAAGAAAATAACATGAACCGGTGTGAAAATTTGCGGAAAAGCCCAACCTAAAAACAACGGCAATGAAACAATTAATATAATTGGAATATGAATCGAGATAATGTATTGAACAGCTTTTTTAAGATTCGTATAAATGCGTCTTCCAGCAGCTATTCCGATAACTAATTTTCCTAAATCATCATTTGTTAAAATTAATTGCGCAGCTTGTTTGGCTATTTCAGTTCCTTTTTCGCCCATTGCAACACCAATGTGTGCGGCTTTCAATGCTGGTCCATCGTTTACTCCGTCGCCCAACATTGCCACTACTTCTCCATCCTCTTTCAAAGCTTTCACGACGGCTAATTTTGCTTCGGGAAACATTCGTGCAAATAAGACTTTTTCGTCGGCTGCTTTTAATAATTCTTTTTCAGAAAGTTGTGTAATTTCACTTCCTGTAATACTATCTTCAGCATGAATAATTCCTGCCTGATTCGCAATACTCATCGTAGTTTCGGCATTATCGCCTGTAATTACTTTTACTTTTATTCCGGCATTATATATTTTCTCGAAAACCTCATTTATTCCCTTTTTAGGCGGATCATAAAAGACAACAAAACCTAACAATTCAAAAGGTAAATCTTGTTGTTGTTTTGGAAAATCGTTTGAATTAAAAGTAGATTTTGCAACACCCAAAAGTCGGAAACCTTTTGTTCCAAAATCGCGAATAACGTTTCGTAAATGATCTTTTTGTTGATCAGAAAGATTCGAAACTTGTAAAATAGCTTCTGGAGCACCTTTTGCCGCAATTATTCGTTGATTATCTTTATTTTTAAAACAATGCGTCATCATCGGAGGTTTTCCAGATAAAGGATATTCGAAAAACATTTGATATTGATTGCGCTCATCAACCTGTGTTTGTTCGTAAACTCGGTGCAACGTTTTTTCCATTGGATCAAACGGAACAGGTTCACTACTCCACATTGCATATTGTATAATCTCAGAAATTTCGACATTTTTGAATTGAATTTCATCAAAAACCGTAGACATTTTTGCATCATAAATCGCTTTCAATTTCATCGAATTTTCGGTAATTGTGCCTGTTTTATCACTACAAATAACAGTTGTGCTTCCTAAAGTTTCGACAACGCTACTCTTTTTTACAATAATTCCTTCGCGTAATAATTTCCATGAACCCAATGCCATAAATGTAGTAAATGCAACTGGTATTTCTTCGGGTAAAATAGACATTGCCAAAGTCAAACCGTTTAATAAACTACTTACAATGTCTTTTGTTTGAAAATAATTGAATCCGCAAACCATTGCAAAAACAATAATTCCAATGATTGCCATTCCTTTCACAAATTTTTCTATCTGCAATTGCAAAGGCGATTTTTCTTCTTTTATAGATAAAATTGACGTTCCTATTTTTCCCAACTTCGTTTCTGCTCCAATGGCTGTCACTTCAAAAATAGCCAAACCAGAAACTGTCAAAGTTCCACTGTAAATTTCTGGATGATCTATATCTTTAAAAACTGACATACTTTCGCCTGTTAAAGCCGATTCATTCACCGAAAAATCATTACTATGAACAATATTTCCATCCGCATTAATCATTTTTCCTTCTTCCGTAATACACAAATCACCAATTGTAATTTCGTGTGTTGGTATCTCAACTAATCGTCCATTACGAATAACTGAACTCAAAGGTTCGTTCAACTTTTCTAACTCTTGCAGAGCTTTTTGATTACGAGAACCTTGGTAAAATGAAATTCCTGTCACAGCAACAATCGCCACAAACATAAATGCAGCTTCGCCCAAATCACCAACCAACACATAAATAATTGATACAGCAATCAAAATTAGCGTCATTGGTTCTTTTAGAATATCAAATAATAAACTATACCAAGCAGAATTCTGTTCACCCTTTATAGCATTATCTCCGTATTGTTGTTGAGCTTTTTTGACTTCAGAATCAGATAACCCTTTTAAATTTTCAGGAATTTTTATAGACATTATTTCAATCGATTAGTGTTTACTAAAGTTACAGCTAAATCCAATTAAAAAATAGTTTAATACTTGATTATATCCTATTTAGATTTGATTTCAATTAAAACAAAAAAATCATTTCTTTCGAAATGATTTTTGCTCTATTATTAAGGAATTAATTTTCGAATGCATCGCAGTTTATGCGAATATTTTTGAGAATCGGTATTGAAAATTCCATTTGTATCGATTGGATCAATGCGAACTTTTCCGTGTGCATGCAAAATCTTACCATTGCCACACATAATTCCGACATGAATAATTAGACCTTCTGCATTATCAAAAAAAGCTAAATCGCCTGGTTCTGCTTCTTCTACAAAACTCAAAACTTCACCCATTTCCGCTTGTTGATAAGCATCTCTCGGAATTTTGTAACCGCCTATTTTATACACTTGTTGCGTTAAACCAGAACAATCAATTCCAAAAGAAGATTTTCCGCCCCATAAATAAGGAACATTTAGATAGGCTTTTGCTATTTCGACCAATTGATCTTTTGATTTTTTACCAGAAGTATATACCCCAAAATATTCAAAACATTTTGGACCAATTTTGATTTTACTTTCATTCAAAGCGCGAACTTCAGCTCCAATTGTCAACGTCATTGGCAAGCCATTTTCCATCGCATGATTATACGGATTAATTGCAAATTTCTCGATCGAATCTTTATTATATTCTTCTTCCGAAATTTCTACAATTTGTTTTGGATCTAGCCAACCTTCGTAACCATCAAAAGCTAACTGAACTTTAGTCCATTTTTCTAATTCTTCTAAAATAATCAACTTTTCTCCAAACAAAACCTGACTCACCATTTCTGATGAATCTCTTGCTTCGTAGCGCAATGGCGCAACACTTACTTGACAAATGGCGTACTTCATTATTTTTTTCGAATTAACGTAATTCCATCACGAATTGGTAAAATGATCGATTCGACACGTTCATCTTTCGTTACCATCTCATTAAATTCTTTCAAGATTTTTGTCGAAGGATCTTTTTTATCTTCCTCCTCCATCATCACTTTTCCGTACCACAACACATTGTCAACTAACATTGCTCCTCCGGGACGAAGAAGTTCCAAAACCTTCTCGAAATAATAAGGGTAACTCTCTTTATCGGCATCAATAAAAGCTAAATCTACAGAATCTTTTTCAATTGTGTTCAATTCTTCACGCGCATCATTGATTCTGAAATCAATTTTTGAGGCAAATTCTGATTCATCAAAATACTTTCTGCAAAGATATTCTAACTCATCATTTTTATCTATCGTTATGATTTTTCCATCAGTAGTTAAACCTTCTGCCAAACACAATGTTGCGTAACCTGTAAAAGTTCCTAACTCTAAAATAGTTTTTGGAGCTAAAATCTTTGACAAAATGCTTAACAAACGACCTTGATATTCGCCCGAAATCATGTGGGGCTGCGTTGTACATTGATAGGTTTCAACACGTAATCGGCTCAAGATTTCAGGTTCTTGATCCACATGATGATCTAAATACGATTCTAAAACTGGTGAAATTTTTATCATACCTTTAAAAAGTCAACAAAATTACAAAAAATGCATTGAATATCGGCTATATAAAGGAAATTTAGAAGAGAAAATTTATCCAAAATAATCAAACCAAAAAAGCATTACTTTTTGGGTAATGCTTTTTGTTTTGAAAATTATTCTGATAAACTTAGGCTAAATCTTAACCTCAGCCTTACTTTAAATTTTTCCTTTCTGAATAACAGTTACAACATCTGGATCTAATAATGTTGAAGTATCGCCAAAATCAGTTTCGTTACCTGCAATTTTTCTCAAAATACGACGCATAATTTTTCCGCTTCGCGTTTTTGGTAAACCTGAAACAAACTGTATTTTATCTGGTTTTGCAATTGCTCCAATTAATTTAGAAACTCCATTTTTTATTTCTGCTTCAAGTTCTGGTGAACCTTGTACTCCATCTTGTAAAATCACGAAAGCATATAATGCATTTCCTTTGATATCATGAGGATAACCAACAACTGCACTTTCCGCTACAGCTTCGTGTTCATTTATTGCATTTTCTATTGGCGCAGTTCCTAAATTATGTCCAGAAACAATCACCACATCATCTACACGTCCTGTAATTCGATAATTTTCCATTACATCACGATATGCTCCATCTCCTGTAAAATAATAGCCCGGAAATGTTGAAAAATAAGTTTCTACATAGCGTTTATGATCATCATAAATAGTACGAGCCATAGATGGCCAAGGAAATTTAATTGCTAAACGTCCTTCTGCTTTTTCATTTACTGCTTCTACTTCTTTTCCTTGTTCATCCATTAAAACTGGCTGAATTCCAGGAAGCGGTAATGTTGCAAACGTTGGACGAAGCGGCGTAATTCCTGCTAATGGCGAAATCAAAATAGATCCTGTTTCTGTTTGCCACCATGTATCCACAATTGGACAATTTCCTTTTCCAATATAATCATTAAACCAGTGCCAAGCTTCTTCGTTAATTGGTTCACCAACTGATCCTAAAACTTTAAGACTTGATAAATCATATTTCTCGACATAATCTAACGATTCACGAGCTAACGAACGAATTGCTGTTGGAGCTGTATAGAAATGTGTCACTTTTAATTTTTCGACAATTTCCCAAAAACGTCCAAAATCTGGAAAACTTGGAATTCCTTCGAACATTACCGAAGTTGCTCCACAAGCCAAAGGTCCATAAATAATGTAACTATGTCCTGTAATCCAACCGATATCTGCTGTACACCAATAAATATCGTTGTGTTCCATTTGGAAAATATTATCGAACGAATAAGCCGTTTCCACCATATATCCACCACATGTATGCACCATTCCTTTTGGTTTTCCCGTAGAACCAGAAGTATACAAGATAAACAAAGGATCTTCAGCATCCATAATTTCCGCAGGACAATTATCGTCTACTTTATGCATTTCATCAATCCAAAATTTATCACGTCCACCAACCATAGAAGTAGGCTCGATAGCACGACGATAAACGATACACGACTGAATAGAAGCACAATCTTTTAAGGCTTCATCACAAATTGCTTTTAAGTTAATTGATTTCGTTCCACGAAAAACTTCGTTTGCTGTCACCAAAACCTTACATTGCGCATCGTTGATACGAGAAGCTATAGCAGCAGAAGAAAATCCTGCAAAAACAATAGAATGTACCGCGCCAATACGAGCACAAGCTAACATCGCGATGGCTAATTCTGGAATCATTGGCATATAAATACACACACGATCTCCTTTTTGTACGCCATTATTTTTTAAGACATTCGCAAATTGGCAAACTTTTGAATGCAATTGACGATATGTAATAATTCGAGATTCTTCTAAAGGATTATTTGGTTCCCAAATTAAAGCTGTTTTGTTTCCATTTTTTTCCAAATGACGATCCAAAACATTTTCGGTAATATTTAGTTGTCCACCTTGAAACCATTTAAAATCTGCTTGTTCAAAATTATATTCAAGTGTTTTGTCCCATTTCTTTTGCCAAACGAAGTTTCCAGCAATTTTATCCCAAAATTTTTCAGGCTCCTCGACACTTTTTTTATACGCTTTCTTATATTCAGAAAACGAATTGATTCTAAAATTGTTAATCATTTTAATTTTAATTGTGGTTTTGAATACTAAATATAAAAAAAGCGAATCAATTTATCAAATTAACTCGCCTATATTTTACAAATGAATAAAAACTATTCTATTTTTCTTTATACGGACTTGCATTGTAATATGCTAAAGCAGTTGGTAAGGCTTCCTTTATTTTAGCCATACGCGTCGCATCCGAAGGGTGAGTACTCAAGAATTCTGAAACTCCTGCATTTCCACTTTTCGCCGCCATACGTTCCCAAAAAGGAATTGCTTGAGAAGGATCATAACCCGCCATCGCCATTAAATACAATCCTGTAACATCAGCATCTAATTCCATTTTACGAGAATAGTTTAGTAAACCAACTTGTGCACCTACAGGATATAATTGTTCAAAAACTTTTGCATATTCTGCATTTCCAATGGATCCACCAACTATTTGTCCTAAACCTTGTGCGGCCATTTGCTGAGAAGCTTGCTCCGCACTATGACCAGCCAAAGCGTGACCAATTTCGTGACCTAAAACAACAGCCAATCCAGTTGCATCTTTGGTAACAGGTAAAATACCTGAATAAACCGCAACTTTACCTCCAGGCATACACCATGCATTTACTTCGTTTGCATTTAACAACGTAAATTGCCATTGATAACCTTGTAATTGAGAAGATATTCCCTTTTCTTGATAATATTTTTCAGCGGCATATTTTAAACGTTCCCCTACTGTTTGCACCATTTTAGCATCGGCAGTACCTGTAATTACTTTCCCTTGTTTAAGAATTTGAGAATATTGTTTGTAAGCTGTCGGAAATAAATCTGCATTAGAAACTAATGACAACGATTTACGTCCGGTAACAGGGTTTGTAGCACAAGAAGCTAAGACTAAAGCTCCTGCTACGGTTAAAATTATTTTCTTCATATTTTTAAGTTTATTTACCAAGTTTCTTTTTGATTTCGTTCAATTTCATCAATGCTTCAACAGGTGTTAATGTATTGATATCTGTGTTCATAATTTCTTCTCGAATCGATTCTAAAATAGGATCATCTAACTGAAAGAAACTTAATTGCATATTATCTTGCGTTATTTTCTCCGTTTTATTCGAGATTCCTTCATCTGTTTTCGTTGCTTCCAAAATTTTCAACACATCATTTGCTCTGTCCACCACTCGTTTTGGCATCCCAGCCATTTTAGCAACATGTATACCAAAACTGTGCTCACTTCCTCCTGGAACTAATTTTCTCAAAAATAATATTGTATCTTTTGTTTCTTTGATACTAACATTAAAGTTTTTGATACGTTCCATCGATTTTGACATTTCATTCAATTCATGATAATGCGTTGCAAACAATGTTTTTGGTTTCAAGGCACTTTGATGCAAAAATTCTGCAATTGCCCACGCAATAGAAATTCCATCGTAAGTTGAAGTCCCTCGACCAATTTCATCCAATAAAATCAAACTTCGTTCCGAAATATTATTTAAGATACTTGCTGTTTCATTCATCTCGACCATAAACGTCGATTCCCCTGAAGAAATGTTGTCTGAAGCACCAACTCGAGTAAAAACTTTGTCAATAATTCCTAAATCTGCAGCTTGAGCTGGAACAAAACTTCCCATTTGCGCCATCAAAACAATTAAGGCAGTTTGACGTAAAAGTGCCGATTTACCAGACATATTTGGTCCCGTAATCATAATAATTTGTTGATTTTCTTGATTTAACTCAACATTATTCGACACATATTGTTCGCCAATTGGTAATTGTTGCTCAATCACAGCATGACGACCTTCTTTTATATTTAATTCAAAACCATCATTAAGAGACGGTTTAGTATAATTATTTTTCTCAGCTATTTCTGCAAAAGTTGACAAAACATCCAAAAATGCAATTGCTTTTGCTGTTTGTTGAATAGGTAAAAGTTTGGTGATAATTTCTTGTAATAATTCAATAAATAATTGATTTTCTATTGCAAGAATTTTTTCTTCTGCACCAAGAATTTGTGTTTCGTACTCTTTTAATTCTTCGGTAATATAACGCTCTGCATTCACCAAAGTTTGCTTACGAATCCATTCTTCTGGCACTTTATCTTTGTGCGTATTTCGAACTTCGATGTAATAACCAAACACATTATTGAACGCAATTTTCAAAGACGAAATTCCAGTTCGTTCTGTTTCGCGTTGACACATTTGATCCAAATAATCTTTCCCAGAAAACTGAATTTTTCGTAATCGATCCAACTCTTCTGAAACACCTTCTCTAATCACATTTCCTTTTACAATTTGATGCGGAGGTTCGTCAGAAAGTGTATCAAAAATCTTTTGCGTTAAATGATCAATTGGTTCGATTCGAGAAAATAAATCTGCAACTTCTTTGATATTTGATTGTTCAGCAACTTCTTTTATTTCTTCCGAAATTTTAAGACTTTGTGCTAATTGTTGTAATTGACGAGGTGTAATTTTTCCTGTCGAAACTTTTCCAGCCAAACGTTCTAAATCGGTTAATTGACCTAATTTTTCGCGTAGATCGTAACGTAAATCTCCAAATTTGTAGAAATATTCGACAATATTTTGACGACGTTGAATTGATTTCAAATCTTTCAATACCATCACCATCCAACGATTCAATAAACGAGCACCCATCGGAGTTTTGGTATCATCTAAAACATTTAATAACGTAACACCTTTTGGATGTGGAGAATAAACCAATTCGAGATTGCGAATCGTAAATGGATCCATCCACACAAAACTATCTTGATTAAGACGCTGAATAGATGTTAGATGCTGAATTTCGAAATGATGCGTATCATCCAAATAAGCTAAAATAGCACCAGCAGAGATAATTCCATCTTTTAAATCTTCGATTCCAAAACCTTTTAAATTCTTTGTTTTGAAAAGATTGGTTAATTTATCAATTGCAAAATCATATTGAAAAGCCCAATCATCCAACAAAAATTTACTTTTGACATCAGAAAAATTATATTTGACACGTTTTTGATAAATCACTTCACTTGGACGAAACGATTGAATAATTTTTGCCACTTGATCTTCTTGTCCTTCAGAAACTAAAAATTCTCCTGTCGAAACATCTAACAACGCAATTCCAAAAGCTTTATCACCTTGATGAACAGCCATCAAAAAGTTATTCGATTTTGACGACAAAACCTCATCTTGCAATGCAACACCAGGCGTAACCAATTCTGTAACACCTCGTTTCACGATACCTTTTACCATCTTTGGATCTTCGAGCTGATCGCAAATTGCAACACGCAAACCAGCTTTCACCAATTTCGGCAAATAAGTATTCAAACTATGATGAGGAAAACCTGCCAAAGCGCTATTATCAGAGCCATTGGCACGTTTCGTTAAAACTATATCTAAAATGCGAGAAGCTCGCACAGCATCTTCTCCAAATGTTTCGTAAAAATCTCCCACACGGAACAACAACATTGCATCAGGATATTTCGCCTTGATGGTGTTATATTGTTTCATTAGAGGAGTTTCCTTATTCTTTACTACTTTTGTCAAATTATTATAAATTTTGAACAGCTAAGTTAGTTAAAAACGAAGTGATGAGAAAACTAAAATTAGACGAATTAGGTCGCGTTTCTGCGGAAGAATATAAAGCTATTGAAAAACACCCGATTGTTGTGGTGTTGGATAATGTGAGAAGTATGCACAATGTTGGTGCAGTTTTTAGAACTTCGGATGCATTTTTAATTGATAAAATTTATTTGTGTGGAATTACAGCAACTCCACCTCATAAAGAAATTCATAAAACGGCCATTGGTGCAGAAAATTCTGTTGATTGGGAATATGTGAAAGATTCGAATGAATTGGTTGCTAAATTAAAAGAAGATGGTTATCAAATTGTAACGATTGAACAAACGGAAGGTTCTGTTTTGTTAAATGAATTTGAAGTTGACCAATCTCAGAAATATGCAATTGTGATGGGAAATGAGGTTGATGGTGTGCAACAATCAATCATTGATCAA
The DNA here is from genome assembly GCF_029840885.1 of Empedobacter sp. GD03861. Taxonomy (NCBI): domain Bacteria; kingdom Pseudomonadati; phylum Bacteroidota; class Flavobacteriia; order Flavobacteriales; family Weeksellaceae; genus Empedobacter; species Empedobacter sp. GD03861. The sequence goes on along the minus strand of NZ_JAOCDJ010000005.1, from coordinate 103,079 downwards.
TGTGATACGTGTATCGAAATTCCACAATCAGGAACAAAACATTCGCTTAATGTTTCTGTTTGTACAGGAATTATTTTGTGGAAATGGTATGAAGGATTTATGAAATAGCGGTAAGCAAAATAAAAAAGACTCAAATCATATGATTTGAGTCTTTTTTATTGGTTAAAAATTCACCGAAACATTAATCCATTCTGGATCAAAATCAGCATTGTATTTTCTGTAGAAATTAATTGCAGGCTCATTCCAATCCAAAACTTGCCAAACCATTCCGTTGTAATTATTTGCTTTTCCGTAAACAATTAATTCATCCAATAATAATTTACCAATTCCAGAACCGCGCATTTTTTCGGTTACGATTAAATCCTCCAAATATAATCTGCGTCCTTTCCAAGTTGAATAACGATCATAATGCAGCGCAATTCCTTCTATATTTCCGTCCACTTCTGCTACCAAAGAACCCCAAACTGGTTTTTCTCCAAAACCACATTCTTCCATTTCTTCTAAGGTTACCGTTACTTCGTCTGGTGCTTTTTCGTATAAAGCTAATTCTCTAATCAATTCCAAAATTCGAGGACAATCTTCTTTTCTTGCTTCTCGTATTGTTACATTTTTCATTATTGTGTGATGTTATTTAGTTATTCGTTATTCGAGACTAGAAATTAGTTATCTAGTTTACGAAACGTAGAATTCATTATTTTTTGTCATTCTGAATATAGCTTCAGCGAAATGAAGAATCTATAGATTCCTCCATTCGTCGGAATAACAAATTCGCTAATTTTTGATGAGATACTGAAACGAGTTCAGCATGACAATTTCTCTAAATTCGAGCTTCGTATTTCTAACTTCGTACTTAAATCGTCATTCCAATTTCGATTCCTTTGATACGACGATATAATTCTGTTGCGTAATTATCAGTCATTCCCGAAACATAATCCAAGATTCCCATTACCTTTTGATACTTTGTTCCTTTCTCATATAGAAACTGAGCAGGAACTAAACGCAAGGCTTTTTTCTCAAACGTTTTGCGTTCTTTTTCATCTTTCAAAATTGGCGGAATAAATTGTGAAAGTAATTCGGACATTACATTATAACCTGCATTTTCGATTTCGAGAACAGAACGATGGTTGTAAATATTTTCAATAGAGAAACGTTGAATTTCGTCCAAAACTTTTTTTGTTACTTGTTCCGTTTCATTTTTAATCACATCTAATAACGCCGTTTTAAATTCTCCTTTTACAATTTGATCAAAATTATTTTGGTAAACTTCAACCGATTTTTGCGTCAATAAATTAATTGATTTTGCACGTAAATAGGCTATTCGATCATTTTTATCTGAAATTGATTTTAATGTATTTTTTGTTTTATCAATTTGAGATGGATCTAAAGATTCAACTAAATTCAAAAATAATTTTCGGCATTTATCATGATCAATAATTCCTAAACGTTGCGAATCTTCGACATCGATAATCGAATAACAAATATCGTCAGCCGCCTCTACCAACCACACAAACGGATGTCGCTTGTAAATAATTGGTGAATCTTGTTCCAAAATCATATTCGTTTTTTCAGCAATTGTTCGGAAAGCTTCCTTTTGCGCCTGAAAAAATCCAAATTTCTTACGATGCAATTGATTTTTATCTTTTGCAACCGATTCACATGGATATTTTGCAATCGCAGCCAATGTTGAATACGTCAAACGTAAACCACCTTCCGATTTTCCGTTTTGTTGTTGTGTTAAAATTCGAATTGCATTTGCGTTTCCTTCAAAATTGATTAAATCAGCCCATTCGGCTTCAGTAAAATATTGTTTCAAATCTGTTTCGTGACGATCAAAATAAGAAGCAATTGCATCTTCACCCGAATGTCCAAAAGCCGGATTTCCGATATCGTGGCATAAACACGCCGCTGAAATCACATCGTGAATACTATATTTATAAAACTCTTGCGATTCTTTAGTCAATTTATAATTTTCGGAAATAAATGTTCCAACCAAATTTCCCATCGAACGCCCAACAGACGAAACTTCCAACGAATGCGTCAATCGATTGTGAACAAAAACACTTCCCGGCAAAGGAAAAACTTGCGTTTTGTTCTGCAAACGACGAAAGGCAGACGAAAAAATAATACGATCATAATCGCGCTGATATTCTGATCTCGCATCCGACGTATCGTTTGTATTACTGCGTTGATTGGTGTAAATATGATTTAGAAGTTCCATAAACTGATTTAGAAAACGAATTTAACGAATAATGTCCAGTCATAAAAAAATCCGAACGGTTTCGTTCGGATTTTTGGTTTTATTTTTCAGATGGTATATTTTTTTCTTTACAATATTTTTCTATTTCAGTATCATTCAAAAAATATCTATCACAAAATTCATCTAGTTCCTTTTCAACTCCTGAAACATATTTTTCGCTTGCTGTCAAAATTTTCTCAGTTTGTTCAATAAATCGTTCAAATTCTCTATTAATTTTACACAACTTATCTATAGTTTTAAAATCTAATTCTCTGTAAACAGCAGGAAATAAAACTTTACTTTGATAAGGATTAGCATTAAGTTCTATTATTCCAATTCCAAATGATTGATTGAGTCTTGTCATTTCCTCTTTTAAACTATCACTAAATTCAAAAGCTACCAAATAACCATAATTTGCCCAACTTGAATTTGAAACTGCTTGAAAATAAGCTTTTTTTAATTCACTATCGCTATTAATCTCTCTTTTTAACTCATAAGAACTTAATTTAAAAGTATCAACACGATTAATTGATTTCAAGAAGTTTTGACTAATTTTAGATTGAAGATTCAAAAACTTTATCCCAATAATATCTGGATGTGTCCAAATTTGATTACTGTCTTTTCCATTAGATTGCTCATGAAAAATTGTTTTCGAATAAGTATCAGAATTTTTAAGGTAGCTACTTAATAATTTATGTAAATCTCTTTCTTCATAAACCTTACTTTTAACAATTTGAACTTCTTTCTCTTCAATATCTTTGTTATTTTGATTCAAAAGTTCTAAATCAATTTCTTTCTCATTTTTTGTTAAATAGTAATAATAGATACCATTACTTCTCTTTATTCTTTTTACCCTAGAATCTCCATCTCTAATAAAATCTCCAAGTTTAGCTGAAATTGTTGATGCGGGAGTTTTTCCATTCAAAAATTCGTAATAATTCTTATTTACAATATGATTATAAACTTCTGTATTATAAACAGGAATTATTAAATCTTCTAAACTTTTTAAAATAGCCTCTTTAATTGTCATTATTCTCTTTTATTTCTACCAACTACCAGAAGCACCTCCACCTCCAAAGCTTCCGCCTCCGAAACCACCAAAGCCGCCTCCGCCACCAGATGATCCACCCCAAGAACTTCCTCCTGAGCCGAAACCTCCGCCACCGAAAACAGAACTTCCTGTGTTCATAATGATAATATCATCTAACAAACTTCTTCGTCTGCCACCATTTCCGCCATTATTACCACCTTTACCTTTCGATATAATAATAAAAATAAAGATGAAAAAACCGATTGCAAAAATCAATGCAAACCAATCCATTTCTGGTTCTTGCGATTTTGGTTTGTCTTGCTTGTATTTTCCTGCAAAAGCTTGAAAAATAGAATTGACTCCAGCATTTATTCCATCAGCATAATCACCTTGTTTGAAATACGGAATAATAACATTGTCAATAATCGATTTGTTGACACTTGGTGGTAGATAAATTTGAGCTCCATAACCTGTTCTAATCGTAATCTTACGATCTTGTTCACTTAAAACAATTACAACTCCATTATCTTTTCCTTGTGTACCAACTTTCCATTTTTCACCAATATCATTTGCAAACATTTCTAACGGATAACCATCTAGAGACTTCACTGTTAATACCAAAATTTGAGTAGATGTTGAATCATCATAGGCTACTAATTTTCGTTCTAATTCATCCAACTGCATTGCATCAAAAACATGTGCATAATCTTGCACAAGTTTTTTGGGTGGATGCTTGATATTAACCAATTCTTTAGGCGTTTGCCCAAAAACGGTTAAAATAGTTAGAAAAAAAGTTAGAAAAAAGTATTTAACTGTAGCTAATTTCATCTGGTAATTCGTTTGTATCATCCTCTTGATAAGGAAAATATTTTTTAAGTGCTTTGCCTGTTTTTTTTATTCCTTCACAAAGCCCTTTTACATAATGTTCTTTTTTGAAATGCTTGATGACCTCTTCTTTTATATCATCCCAAAAATCATCTGGTGTCACTTGATCAATTCCTTTATCACCAATAATTGTAAAGTTATGATCGGTTGGTGAAACATGAAACAACACACCATTTCTATCTTTGGTTTTGTGCATTTCTAATCGTTCAAACACCTCTAAAGCTTTATCAAAATGATTGGGAGAAGATTCGAATTCAATATGAACTCGAATTTCCCCACTTGTATATTTCTCCGCTTTTTGGATGGCTTCGATTATTTTTTTTTCATCTTTTGAGGAAAGAAATTTATGTTTCTTATTTCCCATAATGATTAGAATTCTACTTTAGGAGCATTTTCAGATCCTGCAGCAGCTTTGAAATAACCTTTTTTCGTAGCACCTGTAAAACCAGCGATTAAGCTGTTAGGGAAAGTTATAATCATGTTATTGAATTTCTCTGCAGCATCGTTGTATTTTTTTCTCTCAAATAAAACTTCTTGCTCGATAGAAGATAATTCTGCTTGTAAAGAAGTAAAGTTTTGATTGAATTTAATATCCGGATATTTTTCAACAGAAACCAATAAACGGCTTAATGTAGATCCTAATTGATCTTGAGCTTGTTGAAATTTCGCAATATTTGCATCTGTTAATTGACTTGGATCATCAATTTTAATTTGATTAGAAGTCGCTTTTGCACGTGCATCAATTACAGCTGTTAACGTTTCTTTTTCCATATTCGCAGCACCTTTTACCGTGTTCACTAAATTTGGAACTAAATCTGAACGTTTTTGATATGTATTTTCTACATTCGACCATTGTTTTTGTACACCTTGGTCTGTTGTTTTAATCGTATTCGAAACTCCAATTCCCCAGAAAACGATTCCTGCAAGAACTAAAAGAATCACTCCGCCAATAAGACATCCTTTGTTTTTCATAGTATTTTTAATTTATTATTACGTAAAAATAGTGTTTTTTAAACAATTTTTTATCAAAAATAAAACCGAGCTTATTTCTAAACTCGGCTTTAATATTTTTTGCATTTTAAACGTTTAATTTAATAATGTTTTTGCCCAACTTTCTTCGATTGGTAACAACCAATTATTTTTAAAATCATTCAAAGAAGAAATTCCATTATTGAAAACTTTTACATTTTTGATTTCTCCTTCTTTTACTTTTTGTTTGAATGTTGGTAATTTTTCAATAAAAACTTCTTTCTCATTTTCATACGAAACTAACATTCTATTCAATAAATCAAACGAATAATCTGCATCAATTTCACGTACGATTTTCGTTAATTTATCGATAGAACAACCACTTGCTGTTGCTTGATTTTCGTCTACACCAACTACAATAAATTGATCGTAAGGTAAATCAAAATCAGCTAAAAGTTCAGCACCATGCGCATTCCAATCTGCTATAAAAGTATTTAGTTTAGCTGTAATAGCTTGCTTTTCTTCTGTTGAGAATTTACGATTGGCTTGAAAAATCCAAATTCTTGAATCGTCTGCTAAATTCATTTTCTCTTTATTTAAAATTTGTGTTTCAAAGATACGGAAATTTTAGATGTTAGATGTTAGATGTTAGATGTTAGATGTTAGATGTTAGATGTTAGATGTTAGATGTTAGAAAGTTAAAATTTTAGTACAAAAAAAGCCATCTCGTTGAGATGGCTTTTTTATATTATTTTTATAAATTCGATTATAAATCTTTCGCTTCCATAATCAATTCAGCTAAGTCTTTTACCATAACCGTTGATTCTTTTTCGAAGTGTTTTACACCGTCTGTCATCATTGTATTACAAAATGGACAACCTGTTGCGATAATGTGCGGCTCTTTCTCTAAAGCCTCTTCTGTACGTTCTACATTGATGTCTTTGTTTCCTTTTTCTGGTTCTTTGAACATCTGCGCTCCACCAGCACCACAACATAATCCACGTGTTTTACAACGTTTCATTTCGACTAACTCGGCATCTAATTTTTCGATTAATTCGCGAGGCGCTTCATACACATCGTTACCGCGTCCTAAATAACAAGGATCGTGGAAAGTGATTCTTCTTCCTTTGAACGTTTCAGAGCCTTCTAATTTCAATTTACCTTCGTTGATTAACTGTTGTAAATATTGAGAATGATGCAAAACTTCATACTCTCCACCTAAACTTGGGTACTCATTTTTTAAGGTATTGAAACAATGTGGACAAGTCGTTACGATTTTTTTCACTTCGTAAGCATTCAGAACTTCAATGTTCATCATAGCTTGCATTTGGAAAACAAATTCGTTACCAGCACGCTTTGCAGGATCACCTGTACACGATTCTTCTGTTCCTAAAACGGCGAATTCTACGCCAATATTATTTAAAATTTTAACGAATGCTCGTGTTATTTTTTTAGCTCTGTCATCAAAACTTCCGGCGCAACCAACCCAAAACAAAACTTCTGGTTGTTTGCCTTCGGCCATATATTGAGCCATTGTTTTAACTGTAATATTTGACATATTTTTTTGTAGTCTTTGTGTTATTTGAATGGATTTGGTTTAATGTTTTCCATCATCAAAAACTTGAATCGAAACATTTTTTTCAACCAAATCTGTAAATTTACCATTGTATCGTGTCGCTTTTACTAAATGGTTGTCAACCCAATGATAATTTCCTCCACGAGGTTTTCCCATTAAAAGTCCATGGTATTTGAAACCATGTTTTTTCAACCAAATTTCTGTGTACTCACGATGTTCTTCTGTACGTGATGTAAAAAATGTGATAATATGTCCTTCGTCGTACCATTTGTTTAACGTTTCTAAAGCATCAGGATATAACTCCGCAGTTAGCATACGTTCTGGTTCTTCGTTTGGAATATCATCGCAAATTGTTCCATCAATGTCAATTAAATAATTTTTGACATTTTCTGGTAAAATAGGACTTACTCTTTCTCCGTTTTCAATTTTTTCCTCTAAGAAATTTTCCATGTGTGCTGTGTTTGTGTGTTATGTACAAAAATTAATAGTTCTTTGAGAATGAGTAATTGTATTTTACAATTTTAATCGTTTGCCCAATTCAATCTATCCGCATTGTTAAATTGCCAAGGAGCTCCATTGTTTTCGACATTTGTCATCATCATGTTCAACTCGTTTGGTGCAGCAGATTGTTCCATTACCAAATAACGACGTAAATCAACAATAATTGATAACGGATCGATATTTACTGGACAAGCCTGTGTACATGCATTACAAGATGTACATGCCCATAATTCTTCTGGTGAAATGTAATCGTTGACAAGCATTTTACCATCATCCACAAAACTTCCGTTTGCATCGATGTTTTTACTTACTTCTTCTAAACGATCACGAGTATCCATCATAATTTTTCGAGGAGATAATTTTTTCCCTGTCAAATTTGCTGGACATTCAGATGTACAACGCCCACACTCCGTACATGTGTAGGCATTCAATAATTGTACTCTGTTTAAATCAAAAATATCTTTTGCTCCAAATGTTTCTGGCTCTCCCTGTGGTTCGGCAGGTGCTGCGTAAGGGTCTGCATTTGGATCCATCATCATTTTTACCTCATCTGTTACAGATTGTAAATTATTGAATTCTCCTTTTGGTTCTAACTTAGAAAACCATGTGTTTGGAAAAGCCAAAATGATGTGTAAATGTTTTGAATAATATAAATAATTTAAGAAAAAGAAAATTCCGATGATGTGAAACCACCACGCTGCTCTTTCTATAATTGTAATAAATGTAATGTCATTAAATTGACTAATAATTGGTGCCGTTAACCAAGAAGAAATTGGAAAAGATCCTGTTTCGATATAATGAGATGCACCCATTTTTTGTAACACTTGATCTGCACCGTTCATTGTAAATAAAGCCAACATAAATGCAACCTCCATAATTAGGATATAATTAGCATCGTCTTTTGCCCAGCCTTTCATTTCTGGTTTCCAGAAACGCCCAACTTTTACAAAGTTTCTTCTACAGAAGAAAATGATACACGAAACCATCACCAAAAAGGCTAAAATTTCGAAAAATCCAATCATTCCGTTATAGAAACCTCCTAAGAAACTTAGAATACGGTGTGTTCCGAATATACCATCGATGATAATTTCTAATACTTCGATATTGATTAAAACAAATCCTACATAAACAAAGATATGCAGAATACCAGCAAGAGGACGAACAGTCATTTTACCTTGTCCTAAAGCTACACGAGCCATCGTTTTCCACCTTTCCGCAGGATGATCAAAACGATCGATTTCTTTTCCTAATTTGATGTTACGTATAAGCTTCTTTACGTTTTGCGCAAAGAACCAAATACTTCCTATCATAATTAGAAGAAAGATTACATTTGGAATGTACTTCATCATTTTTTATTAGTCTTTTTGTGAGTTTTGAGTATTTAATTTTAGTTTTGATCTTATGGCTGAACTGGTTGCTTTTTACCAAAAACAGAGATGTTCACATAACGACTTGGGTTTTTCTTTAAGTCTGTTACCAATTCATTCATATTTTTGATTGTTGCTTCAAGTTCGTTAGCAAGCGTTTCGTCTTTTGCTAATTTTCCTAAAGAACCTTTTCCATTGTTCATATCTTCTAACAATGTATTTAAGTTTTTAGATGCATTTTCGAAATTCTTAATCACTTGATCTAATTCTAACGCGTTTAATTTATCCGCAGTTTTTCCAAATTTGTCAACCGTAGCCTTTGCAGAAGCCATTGTAGCACTTGCATTGCTAAGTGTTGTGTTCAATGTTTTTTCGTTTGTTTTGATCAAACTATTTGCACTATTTGATGTTGCAGTCAACGATTGTGCTGTTTTGTCGAACGAATCAATTGTATGATTCAAGTTTCTCAACATTGCTTTAATATCTTGTTGAGTTGACGGATCCAAAACATTGTTTACACTTCCTAATGTTTGATTAAAACTTAATAAAACACTATCTAACTTTGCTTGTGTTGGCGTTAATTGTTTCGTCAAACCATCTAACATTCCGCCTGCAATACGACCTTGTAAATAATCACCATCTTTTGCTACATCTGGTCCATAGTCTAATAAAAGTCTAACTTCTGGTCCAGACATAATTCCTGGTTCGTAAATTTCTGCAATTGTTTTTTTCGAAAATTGAATATCTTTTTCGACAGAAATCACGACTTCAAAATAGATAGGTTTTGCAGTATCTATAATTTTAATTTCTTTCACCTGACCAACTCTCAAACCGTTTACAGAAACAGGTTTAGAAGGAGCTAATCCGCTTACATTTTCGTATTTTACAGTAAACAAACGTCCTGATGAAAAAATATTTTGACCTTTTAAGAAATTGAATAGCATGAAAAAACCTACTAAGGTTAAGATGGTAACAACTCCTATTTTTAATTCTTTAGATAACTTCACTTGTTATGATTTTATGCAAAAATAAAATTTAATTTGTAAAGAAACATTTTATATTACGTTTACATTGGTTCTTCACCATTAAATGTAACGATAAAGGCGTTTCTAAAACCTTTGTCTTGTACTTGTTTCAATGTTTTTTGAGCAGATTCCATTGTTTTATCAGAGCCATAATAATATTTCTGAAGTCCACCTTCTTTTACTCGCAACACATTTGTCAATCCATTAAATTTTTCGTCTTTGTCTTTATATTTTTTATTTGATGTCATAAACTGAACACGATAATTTTTACCACCTTCTAATTTTTTATTCGTTTCAAATTCTACAATTTTTGCACCAGAAAATCCTTTACGTTTTACCGTTTGCAACAAATCATCTGCACGAGATTGTAAATCTGTTTCTCCGTAATAATACACGTAATTATCACCTTCCTGAATTACATCTAAATCTGTTAAACCTCTTAATTGCGGCGAAGTTGAAGAAAATTTCATTTTAGACTCCATTACCCTTACCTTCAATTTTTTTCCTTCTACAGGTTTTTCAACTTTTTTAACTGGTTTAGGTTTTTCGTCCTCGTCCTCTACTCCACTTCTACGATCATATTCTTTTTTGAATTGTTTAAAAGCTTCATAAATTGTAGTCGTCGTTTTATCTTTTCCTTCGTCTGATGCTAAAAATGTTCCTTCATCATAATTCGAAATAAATCCTAACTCTACCAAAACAGAAGGAGAAGCATTTCCTCTCAACACGTGAAAATTTGCTTGTTTAACACCTCTACTTTTTCTGAAATCACGATTCACGAAACCTTTTTCTACCAAATCTGCAAAACGAATAGATTGTTCTTTGTAAGCTGCATTCATAATCTCGAAAGCGATAACCGCTTCCGGATCATTTGGATTAAATTTTTCGTAACGTTCTTGATCTTTCTCTAAAAACACAACCGAGTTTTCACGTTTAGAAACTTCATCTGTTTCGTTAGATCGTTTCAATCCCATTACAAATGTTTCTGTTCCCGTTGCGCTTTTGTTATCAGCCGAATTACAGTGAATCGAGACAAATAAATTCGCATGATTATCATTTGAAATTCGTGTACGTTCCCATAATTCTAAAAAAATATCTGTATCACGTGTTAAAACAACTTTAACATCTTTGTGATTTTTCTTAATTAATTCCGCCAATCTTTTCGAAACATCTAACGTGATATTCTTTTCATAATCAGCGACTCCCCTTGCTCCAGCATCATGTCCACCATGACCAGCATCAATAACAATTACAAAATTTTGCTTTTTTTGTGCAAATGAAAATGTAGAAAATACCATCATCATCGCAAAAAATAAATACTTTTGTATGTTAATCATTTTTAAACTCATACTATAGGTTTGTTTTTTTGATTAATTTTGACGCAATTTATAAAAAATAAGTTTTTCAATTTGTTTACAAAGGCAATTAAATCGATTTTATTTTTTAGTCCAGTTATGGTTTGCACCGTTTCTTTTGGACAAGTTAAGCAAAATAATAACGATAAAGATCACTCTAAGATAGTTTCTGATTCTGTAAAATTAGATACTATTATCCCTGTAAAAGAGAAATTAGAGTTTGTGGTAGAGCACAATTCCGAGGACGAAATACATAATCGTAAAAAACGTATGACTTACCTTTTGCGTAAGGCACATGTAGTTTACGGCGATATGACTATTGATGCAGATTATATTGAACTAAATTGGGATACAGGAGATGTATATGCCGAAGGTAAGCGCGATTCTATTGGGAATATTATTGAAAAAACAAAGTTTACACAAGGTCAACAAGAAATTTTGCAAGATGCTTTCAAAGTAAACTTCAAAACGAAAGTTGGGATTGCATATAACATTCGCATGACGCAAGAAGATGGAATCATCATTGCAGATAAAGCGAAACGTGTCAATGATTCGGTAATGTTACTAAAACGTGCCGATTTTACTACGGATACTTATTTTAAGGAAGGAAAAGATACGCGACCAGATTATTTTCTTCGTGCCAAAGAAGGAAAAATGATTGATAAAAATGGTAAAAAAACATTGATTACCGGACCTATCAATATGTGGATTTATGACGTACCAACACCATTAGCATTACCATTTGGTTACATCCCAGCGATGGGTGCAAAACGTGCCGCAGGTATTTTGATGCCTCGCCCAGGTGAGCGTACAAATCTTGGTTTCTTTATCGAAGATTTAGGATTTTATGTTCCATTTGGAGATAATTTTGATTTAAAACTTTCGGGAGATATCTATACAAAAGGTAGTTGGGCTACTAGAGCCGAGTCTACCTATAAAAAACGTTACAAATACAATGGGCGACTTGCAGCGAATGTAGAAAATCGCTTAACTGGTATCAAAGGTCTTACAGAAGGCTCTAATGCCTTTTCTAAACAAAGTATGTTTGGTGTTATGTGGTCACATAGCCAAGATCCGAAAGCAAATCCATATTGGTTATTCAATGCCAATGTTAACTTTTCGAGTTCGAAATATTACCGTGAATCTGTACGAAATCAATACATCAATACTGGACAAGTTTTTACAAACAACGTTAACTCGTCTATCAACCTAACGAAAAACTTTGAGAATGCTCCATTAACAGCTCAGTTGAGTATGTCGCACTCTCAAAACTACAATACTGGAGATATTAACATTGCATTTCCTCGTTTCAACTTGACGATGTCTCGTATTTTCCCGTTTGCAAAGAAAAATATGCCAAAAGAAGGTTTAATTCAGAATCTTGGTTTAACGTATAGTATGCAAGCTGGAAATGAAGTTAACACCAACGACAAAGACATCTTTACAGACAAAATGTGGAAAGATCAAATGCGAATGGGTGCGAATCACAAAATTGGTTTGCAGACAGGTATTACACTTGCTAATTATTTCCCATTAACACTTTCTTCTGACTATAATGAAGTTTGGGGTGATAATCGTTTGATTAAAAATTACAATTCTGTTAACGGAAAAATAGAGGACACAACATTGAAAGGATTCAATTCATATCGAACATTTAATTTCAATGCTTCTGTTTCAACTAATATTTATGGATTATATCTTAATCCAAATAAAGATGCTAAGATTTTAGGAATTCAGCACGTGATTACACCATCTATTGGTTATAGTTATACGCCGGATTTCCAAAGTCAATCTTGGGGATATTACAAAGCTTATCAAAACCAAAATCAAGAAGAAGTTTGGTACAATCAATATCAAAACATGTTGTATGGTGTATCAATTCCTGGTTTGACAAATTCATTAAACTTTGGAATTTCGAACAACTTAGAGATGAAAGTAAAAGATGTAAATGACCCGAAAGGTTTCAAAAAAGTAAAGATATTTGAATATTTACGTTTGAGTTCATCTTATAACTTCTCTGCAGATGAATTTAAACTTTCTCCAATCAGTATTAACGGAATGACATCTTTGTTTGATAGAAAAGTAAACGTACAATTTTCGTCAACTGTTAATCCATATAAAATTCAACGTTACATGAATGCTGAAGGAAGTGAAGTTGCTCAATACATTGATGAACTTGGCTTAGGAAATCTTCGTATTTCGAATATGACATTAGGAACTGGTTATACATTTGACAATAGTACATTTGGCGGAAAACGTTTCGATGCCAAGAACTATAAAAAACGTGGAACAGTTCGTGATGAAAATTTCTATTATGACAGCGATAATTATGCGCAATTTGCTATTCCTTGGAGTTTAACAGCTAATTTAAGTTATAATTATAGCAAAGGAACAGAACGAAAAGGAAGTAGCACAGGTTCTATTGCAATGAATGGTAAAATTTCGCCAACACCATATTGGGCAATTTCTGCAAATGCAACTTACGATTTCATCAAAAGTGAAATAACTTATGTACGTTTTGGTTTTGAAAGAGATTTACGAAGCTTTACCTTATCATTCAACTGGACACCAATGGGAACATATAAAAGTTATGATTTCTTTATCGGAATCAAAGCATCAATCTTACAAGATTTAAAATACAACGATAGATCAAGACTTAATTACTAAAAAAATATTAATATGAAAAAACAAATCGTTCATACAGAAAAAGCACCACAAGCAATTGGACCTTATTCACAAGGTGTAAAATACAACGGATTTATTTACACATCAGGACAAATTCCTTTCAATGTAGAAAAAAATGAATTGGTTACAACAGGTATTCAAGATGAAGTTCATCAAGTAATGAAAAATGTAATTGCAATTTTAGAAGCTGGCGGAACAACAATTGACCAAGTTGTAAAAACAACAATTTTTGTTAAGGATTTGAATGATTTCAACGCAGTTAACGAAGTTTACGCTTCTTATTTTAATGATGAAAATTATCCTGCACGCGAATGTGTAGAAGTTGCTCGTTTACCACGCGACGTAAATGTTGAAATTTCTGTAATCGCCATTGCAGACTAATAAAATATTATGCTAAAAGACAAAACTGTATTAAGAAACACAATTGCTGTAATAGTAGGATTAGCTGTAATCTATGCTATCATACAATTTGGTCTTATATACAACGCGGATAGATTAGGATGGGACGACAAAGTTTTTCCGGAATGGAGACACATCATCAAATATTTTTCGCACCAAGAAGGGAAAAAATTCGAAGTTCAATTTTTTGGATCAATGCTAGCAATTAGTGGAATTGCAGCTTTAGTTGGAGGTGTCATAACAGCACTTATCGTAAGAAGAGCTAAACAAGCTTACACGATGTTTGTAGGTTTTATTGTGCTAATCGTTGCTTTAGGCGACGTTCTTTTCACGCCTTATCACCCAACTTGGTACGAAATTGCGATCTGTCCAGTTTTATTCTTTTCATCATGGATTGGAGGTTTAATTGTAGATTTGATTTACAAGAAATTTTTCAAAAAATACAAACCATCCAGCCAATCATATTAAACTAACATTATGTCTGAAAAAGATAGAAAAATTAGAGTTGCCATCTCGATTGGTGATTATAACGGAATCGGAATTGAGGTTATCTTAAAAACCTTACAAGAAAAAGAAATAACAGAGTTTTTTACGCCTGTTATTTTCGGTTCAACCAAATTATTATCGTATCAAAAAGATCGTTTAAAATTTGACCGAATCAATTTTCAAGGTATTCAAGATGCGAATCAAATTGTAGACGGAAAAATCAATGTGGTTAATCTTTGGAAAGATCAAATTGATGTACATTATGGTAAAGTAACCAAAGAAGCTGGTGAACACGCTTATCAATCATTAAAAGCGGCTGCAAAATCTGTTTCAGATGGTTTTACTGATGTTTTGGTAACGGCTCCAATTAATAAAGATAATATTCAGTCCGAAGAATTTCATTTCCCAGGTCATACCGAATATTTAGGAGAAATTTGGGGAGGAAAACCTTTGATGTTCTTAGTTTCAGAAAAATTGAGAGTTGGTTTAGTAACGCAACATATTCCAATTAGCGAAGTTGCAAAACAAATTAATCCAAAATCTGTTTATGCAAAAATTCAACAAATTCATAAAAGTTTGATTGAAGATTACGCCATCGAAAAACCAAAAATTGCAGTTTTAGGTCTTAATCCTCATGCAGGTGACAATGGTCTGTTAGGATCAGAAGAAAAAGAAATTATTTCGCCAGTTATCGAGCGTTGCATTAACGAAAATCAATTAGTTTTTGGACCTTATTCGGCAGATAGTTTTTTCAATCCAAGTAATTTAGACGCTTTTGATGCGGTTTTGGCCATGTATCACGATCAAGGATTGGTGGCATTCAAAACAATTAGTTTTGATGAAGGCGTTAATTATACAGCTGGATTAAAATTTGTACGAACTTCGCCAGATCATGGTGTAGCTTACGACATCGCAGGAAAAGGAATTGCAAACGAAGAATCATTTAAGGAAGCTATTTTTTCGGCAATCGAATTATATAAAAATCGAAACGAATACCAAGAGCTAACAAAAAATGTATTGCAACATATTCCTCTAAAATTAGAAAAAGGCGATAATAAAGAATAAAAAATTAAAATAAGTTGCAAAGAGCTATTAATTTTAAATAAATTAGATTATCTTTGCACACCTTTTTGTGGTATGGACAAGTTAAAAAATTATAATATTGTATTTACAAGCTTGCCTTTTGGTAAGAGTGATTTTACATTCGAATTATCACAATCGTTCTTTGATTTATTTGAAATTGAGCAAGATTTTGACAATCCTAATTTAATTGCAACAATTATTTTAGACAAAAAATCGACAATGCTTGAGTTAGAAATCAGCTTAAAAGGGAACATTACAGTTCCTTGTGATTTGACTGGAGAATTGTTTCAGCAAGAAATTTCGAATAATGCAGAATTAATTGTTAAATTTGGCGACGAGTTTGACGATACTGATTTTGAGATGTGGGTAATTCCAAGAGAAGAATACCAAATCAATATTGCGCAAGTTCTTTATGAATTGGCAATGCTATCAGTACCAACAAAACGAATTCATCCCGATGTCTTGAATGGCAAAAGCGATTCTGAAATGATTGAATTGTTAGACCAATACAGCATTTACGAATTAGACGAAGATGCAGAAGACGAGCATTACGATGAAGACAACAACAATGATGACGATGACGATAATAACGACATTGATCCTCGTTGGGCAAAATTGAAAGATTTGAAACCTTAATTGGTTTTTATTATTAAAATAAATTATAGAAATAAAGAAAAAAAAGTAGTTAGATATGGCACATCCTAAGAGAAGACAGTCGTCAACAAGAAGAGATAAACGTAGAACACACTACAAAATCGAAGCTCCACAATTAGCAATCGATAAAACAACAGGTGAAGCACATTTATATCACAGAGCTCACTGGTCTGACGGAAAATTATACTACAAAGGTAAAGTAGTATTAGAGAAAGTACAAGAAGTTACTGAATAATATAATCTTCGAAAGATTTTGAAGCTGTTTCTAAAAAGAAACAGCTTTTTTTATTTTTTTTTCAATACCTTTGAAATCGTTTTATAAAAAACAAACATAAAAGGTCAAATAAAAAACCGCATTATATGGACATTAAAGACATTCAAAATTTAATTAGATTCGTATCAAAAGCAGAAGTTGCTGAAGTAAGCATCAAACAAGATGACATCGAAATCAAAATCAAAACTTTAGCAAGCGTACCTGCACAAGTTGCATCTCAACAAATTTATGTACCACAAGCTCCTGTAGCTCCAATTGCCGCTCCTCAAGCGTCTGCAGCTGCACCAGCAAATAACTCTACAACATCAACAGAAGAAGAAAATAGTAATTTAATTACAGTTAAATCTCCTATGATTGGTACTTTCTACCGTGCTGCAGGACCAGGTAAAGAACCTTTTATCAATGTAGGTGATGCTATTGCTCCAGGTAAAGTTTTATGTATTGTTGAAGCAATGAAGCTATTCAACGAAATCGAATCAGAAGTTTCTGGAAAAATTGTAAAAATCTTAGTGGACGACGCTAGTCCAGTTGAGTACGATCAACCATTATTCTTAGTTGATCCAGCTTAATCAATTACATCTAAAAAATTATGTTTAAAAAGATATTAATCGCTAATAGAGGTGAAATTGCAATGCGTATTATACGTACTGCAAAAGAAATGGGAATCAAAACGGTTGCCGTTTACTCTAAAGCAGACGAGACTTCATTACACGTACGTTTCGCTGACGAAGCTGTGTGTATTGGTCCTGCTCCAAGTAAAGATTCGTACCTAAAAATGGCTAACATCATCGCGGCTGCAGAAATTACTGACGCGGATGCTATTCACCCAGGTTACGGGTTTTTATCTGAAAACTCAACTTTTTCTAAAATCTGTGCTTCTAACGGAATCAAATTCATCGGTGCTTCTGCAGAAAATATCGAGCGTATGGGAGATAAAGCCAATGCGAAAGCTACTATGAAAGAAGCTGGTGTTCCTGTAGTACCAGGTTCTGATGGTTTATTAGAAAGCTATGAGCAAGCCTTAGAAGTTGCGCGCGAAATTAAATACCCAGTTATGATGAAAGCTACTGCCGGTGGTGGTGGTAAAGGTATGCGTGCAATTTGGAAAGAAGAAGATTTATTACACGCATGGGAATCTGCTCGTACAGAAGCTGCTGCAGCTTTTGGTAACGACGGAATGTATATGGAAAAATTAATCGAAGAACCACGTCATATCGAGATTCAAGTTGCAAGTGACCAAAACGGTAAAGCTTGTCACTTATCAGAACGTGACTGTTCTATTCAACGTCGTAATCAAAAATTAGCAGAAGAAACCCCTTCTCCAATCATGACAGACGAATTACGTCAACGTATGGGAGATGCAGCAGTTAAAGCTTGTGAATATATAGGTTATGAAGGTGTTGGCACAATTGAATTCTTAGTTGACAAACACGGAGATTTCTACTTTATGGAAATGAATACTCGTATCCAAGTAGAGCATCCAATTACTGAGCAAGTAACAGGTTTCGATTTAATTCGTGAACAAATTATGTTAGCGGATGGTGAGCCAATCTCTGGTCAAAACTATTATCCAAACGGACATTCTATCGAGTGTCGTATCAATGCAGAAGATCCTTATAACGACTTCCGCCCTTCTCCAGGGAAAATTTCAAATATTAATATTCCTGGTGGTAACGGTGTTCGTGTTGATACACACGTTTATGCTGGATATACAATTCCACCAAATTACGATTCTATGATTGCAAAAATCATTGTTACTGCACAAACGCGTGAAGAAGCAATAGCAAAAATGAAACGTGCGTTAGGGGAATTTTATATCGAAGGTATCAAAACAACGATTCCTTTCCACTTACAGTTGATGGATAATCCAGATTTTATCGCGGGTAATTACACAACTAAATTTATGGAGGATTTTGTTTTTGACGAATCTTACGCAAATTACGGAGAATTATAAGAAATTAAATTTTCGAAATATTGAAAATCCAGAACGTATATTCTGGATTTTTTTATGTCATTGTGTCAGCAAAAATCAAATGGCTTAATTGTTGAAAATATCACCTCAGAAAAGTAGTAAATAATCAATTCAATCATTCCATCTAAAATCAAAATATCAAGTATTTGATAAGATTCCATCCGAATTGTTAATTTATAGTGAATGAATTGATTGTAATATTACTTTTTACTATTAAAAATCATTAATAATTTATACATTTGCACTCCAAATTTAAGGTAGATGAATATTACTAAAAATACAACAGACAAATTAAACGCAGTATTAACTGTAACTGTTGATAAGGCAGATTATCAAGAAAAAGTAGTTGACGTATTGAACCAATACAGAAAAACAGCTAACATCAAAGGTTTCCGTAAAGGACAAGTTCCAATGAGTTTTGTAAAAAAACAATACGAACAAGCTGTTATTTTTGATACAGTTAACGAAATTTTACAAAAAAGTGTATCTGAGTACATCAACACAGAAAAATTATCAATATTAGGAAATCCAGTTCCAGTAATGAAAGATGTTGATTGGGATGCTGATCAATTATCATTTGATTTCGAATTAGGATTAGCTCCAGAATTTGATGTTGATTTATCTAAAGTAGAAGTTGAAAGCTACAAAGTAAAAGTTGCTGACGACGAAATCCAAAAATATGTAGATAATTTCGCTGCTCGTTTTGGATCATTAAAATCTTTAACTGAAGCTGAAGCTGAAGCTGTTTTGAAAGTAGAAGCTTCTGTAGAAGGACAAGAAACTAAACAAACATTTATCCGTTTAGAAGAATTGAAAGATGCTTCTGCATTTATTGGTAAAAAAGCTGGTGATGTTGTAGAAGTAAATTCTAACGATATTTTTGATACTGCTGAAGAAGCTGCACAACAATTGAATACAGAAGTTTCTGAAGAAGGAACTAATGTTACTTATACAATCAAAGAAATTAACAAAGCTGAAAAAGCTGAAGTTAACCAAGAATTATTTGATAAAGTTTATGGAGAAGGGGCTGTGGATTCAGAAGAAGCTTTCCGTAACAAAATCAAAGAAGAGTCAGAAAACATGTACAACAAAGAATCTGACAAACAAATTATCAATGATGTTGTAGCTAAATTATTAGATACAGTTCAATTTGATTTACCAACAGAATTTTTAACGAAATGGTTAATTACTTCTAATGAAAATGTAACTTCTGAAGAGCAAGCGAAAGAAGAATTGGTAAAAATGGACAAAGGTTTACGTTACCAATTAATCGAAGCTAAAATTGCTGAAGTTAACAATGTAGAAGTAAATGCTGAGGAAGTAAAAGAAGCTGCTTTTGCTGCAATCAAAGATCAATTAAAAATGTACGGTCAAACTTCTATTCCAGAAGAAACATTACAACAAATTACAATGTCTGCTTTACAGAATCAAGAAGAATACAACCGTTTATCATACCAAGTGTTTACAGACAAAATGTTAGACATCTTCAAAAACAATGTAAAATTGAACGAGAAAGAAGTAACATTTGACGAGTTTGTTGACATTATTACAGAAAAAAATAAAGAATTAGCAGAAGCTTAATCACTTCTAAAAAATTCTTTATACCTTTCATTTAAAATCTAAATTTAATAATGAAAAACGTAGGAGAAGAATTTAAAAAATATGCTCTGTTAGACAAAGGAATTAGCTCTTTACATATGGAGAGTTACATCCAAAATACAACGCCTTACATCGTTGAAGAAAGAAAATTGAACGTTGCACAAATGGACGTTTTCTCTCGTTTGATGATGGACAGAATCATCTTTTTAGGAACAGGAATTGATGATCAAATTGCGAATATTATTCAAGCGCAATTATTGTTCTTAGAAAGTGTGGATGCAACAAAAGACATTCAGATTTATGTTAACTCACCAGGTGGTGGTGTTTATGCAGGATTAGGAATTTACGACACTATGCAGTTAGTAAAACCTGACGTTGCAACAATTTGTACAGGAATGGCAGCTTCTATGGGAGCAGTTTTATTATGTGCAGGTGCAGCAGGAAAACGTTCGGCTCTTAAACATTCTCGCGTGATGATTCACCAACCTTTAGGAGGAGCTCAAGGACAAGCAACTGATATGGAAATTACATTGAAGGAAATCTTGAAATTGAAAAAAGAATTATATGATATTCTTGCAACTCATTCTGGTCAAACTTTCGAGCAAATCGAAAAAGATGGTGAACGTGATTACTGGATGACGTCTACAGAAGCAAAAGAATATGGAATGATTGACGAAGTTTTATTGCCTCGTAAATAATTTTAAATTCAATACAAATACAAAAAAAGGATACTCAAAATTTTGAGTATCCTTTTTTTCGTTTACAAATACTTAAAAATTTGTAAAATCATAAGAATGAAGCATAAAAAACAATAGTCTAAAATAGGATAATTTAATCCTTTATTTTACCATAATTTATACTGATAGAAATTAACAAATAAATATTTTCTATCTAAAAGAAAATAAATACCTTTGCATCTTAATTAAGTATAGAAAATTGGAAGAAAATAAGTGCTCTTTTTGCGGAAAAAGCAGAAACGAAGTAAATATTTTAGTGTCTGGAATCGACGGTAATATTTGTGATAATTGCATAGAACAAGCGCATGGTATAGTTTTAGAGGAATCGAAATTTAACGAAAATAACGATTTGATAAAACCTTTAACGCTAAAATCTCCGAAAGAAATTAAAGAGTTTTTAGATGATTATGTGATTGGTCAAGACCAGGCAAAAAAAATATTGTCGGTTGCCGTATACAATCATTACAAAAGAATATTATTAGACAAGGATAATGATGTAGAGATTGACAAATCGAATGTTATTTTAGTCGGAGAAACAGGAAGTGGAAAAACATTATTAGCAAAAACAATTGCTAAATTATTGAATGTTCCATTTGCAATCGTTGATGCAACTGTACTTACAGAAGCTGGATATGTAGGAGAAGATGTAGAAAGTATTTTGACGCGTCTTTTACAATCTGCTGATTACAATGTAGAGCTTGCCGAAAAAGGAATCGTTTTTATTGACGAAGTAGATAAAATTGCACGTAAAAGTGACAATCCATCTATTACACGTGACGTTTCTGGAGAAGGTGTACAACAAGCTTTACTTAAAATTTTGGAAGGAACTATTGTTAATGTACCACCAAAAGGAGGACGTAAGCATCCTGATCAAAAATTTATAGAAGTTAATACAAAAGATATTTTGTTTGTGGCTGGTGGAGCTTTTTCTGGAATAGAAAAACACATTGCAGATCGTTTGAAGAAACACGTAATTGGTTTCAAAAACGAAGATCACAAAGAAATCGAAAATCTTTTGGATGAAGTAAATGCACAAGATTTGAAAAACTTTGGTATCATTCCAGAATTAATAGGACGTTTACCAATTATTACATATCTTAAAGCATTAGATAAAGAAGCAATGAGAGCTATTTTGACAGAACCAAAAAACTCTCTAATGAAACAATATACAAAGCTTTTCGCCTTAGACGGAAAAGAGCTTATAGTGACGGACGAAACCCTAAATAAAATTGTAGACCGTGCCAATGAACTGGGTTTAGGAGCTCGAGGATTGCGAGCAGTTACGGAAGAAATCTTTACTGATTTGATGTATAATATTAAAGATTTACCAGAAAAAGTTATAATATAATCTATTGTATAGTAACTTATTAATAAATATTTTTATATTTGTAATGAAATTATTCTTTAATTTTAAAAGAAACCAACCAAAATAACATAATTTGTGAAAAAGAATCTACTTGCTTTATTCGCATTAGGTGCGATATATAGCGCTTCTGCGCAAGATACATATATCAAAGACGCTGTAATAGTCAAAGTTAATCCAAACACTCTTTTTTACAACGGAGGCAATGTTAGTGTTGCCACAGATGCTTCTACTACTACAGCTACAACTGAAAAAATAATTAACCAAGGGAATATTCAAATTCAAGGTGGTTTTAGTAATGCTAATACGACTGGAAAAAACTTCGTGAATAAATACACAAGTTCGACTTCTTATGGTCAATTAATTATTAAAGACGCTGCTGATGTAAAAGGAAAAGTAGCTATTGAGAGATCTGTTCCTGATTTAACAAATGATGAATATATTATCTCTTTACCATACAAAAACACATTAGCAAAAGATGTTATAAATTCTATGACTGGAGGTAATTTCTTTTCAGGAAATTGTGCTATTAATGTAGATTGTGGTTTAGACAAAAGGTATACTCAGTCTCTTTTTGTATGGGATGTAGAAGAAACAGAATATGATGCTGTTGATAACAATCATACTATTACTCCAGAACGTAGATATTTATTAAATTTAAGAAATGGAACTAATGTAAAGTCTACAATTAATTCTTTAGGAGCTGTTAATTCGTTAGTATTTGCTGGTATTCCTAATAACAATCAAACAAATTATACTCTAAAAAGTGGATTAAAAGGAAAATCATCTGATTTTGCAAATCTTGCTTGGAAAGATTGGAAAAATAGAATCAATAATTATGCAGAGTCTTATGATTCTTATTTAGGAAATCAAACAGGAACTAAATATGATACTGATGTACTTTTTGGAAAAAACTTACATAGACTAGCAAATCCATTTACATCAAATTTAGATTTATCAAATGTAAATACTAATTCTTCATGGATTACATTTGCTACAACTGCTGGCTCAAATCAATCACCAGCAAATGCTTGGGGAGCATTAAGATTTAGAGTATTCAAGGTAGCTAATGATTACATAATTAAATGGAATAGTAATTCAGGAAATACTAGTACAGGAAATACAACTGCACTTAGTGCTTACTTATCAAAAAATGGATCAAATAATAATTATTTTTGGATAGGAAGTCCTGAGGCTTTATTAGTAAAACCATATGAATCATTCTATGTAGACTATTACGCTATTAATTCATCTGTTAATGGAGGACGTATTGTTAGTGCTAATGTAAACCTTAAAGATAGTAATAAAACATTTAATAGTAATTTTATCACAACAGGAACTTCTAGTCCTGTTTATAGTAGAAGTTCACAAAATCAAACAAATCAAGACACCACATTACTTGATAATCAAGAATTAAAAGAAAATGGTTTAGTAACAGATTTTGATTTTACACAATTGGAATTGTATTTAAGTCAAGAAAATACAATCCAAGGAAGTCCTGCTTATTTGTTAAATGCTAACTTTATGGCTACAGGCTCTTCTAATCCTGCTAAAATTACTAATCCTATTTTTTTCTATGAAGAAGACAAAGAAGGAAATGTATTGTTAGATTCTCAAACATTAACTAATCAATTCAATAATGAAGATTATGTTGGTAAACCTTTAAGAATAGGTTTTTATAATTTAGAAAATGGTAAAAACTATCGACTAAACCTAAATCTTTATGAATATTCTATCTTAAACAAAGTACAAAACCTAAGCTTAGGTAAGTATTATTTATATGATAATGTTACAAAAAAAGCCATAGATGTTAGTGAGGCTACTGAATTAAGTTTTGTTGCTGATGATAAAATTAACGAACGTTTTGAGTTTTATTGGAATGAACTCCCAACTACGTTAGGAACAAGTGATTTAACTAGAACTGACGCTACTTTTCTTTATACAAATAATGGAAGTCAGTATGTTAGATTTGAAGATAAAAATACAACAGCAGATATTTCAATTTTTGATTTAACTGGACGTCAAATATTTTATAAAACAAATATTATGACAAATACTGATTATAAACTTAATCTAGCAAATATACCTACTATGTATGTTGTTAAAATAACATATAAAGATGGTAAAGTAGTAACGAAGAAAACCATTAACAAATAACCTAACTATGAAATTTTTTTTAAAACACATATTGATTATAACAATATTTTTTAGTTTTACTACATTAGAAGCTGCTAATTTACCTGAGCCTTGTGAACCAGGTTTTGAATGCTCTGGTGGTGGTGAAGAAGAAGGAGGGGGAACTGGAGGAAGAAAAGTTCCGATTCATGATTATGCGCCTATTTTAATCGTTACAGCTGTAACAATTGCAGGCTATTTTTCCTACAGACAAAGACAAATTATTAAAAAATAAATTCATACTTTTAAACCTCAATCTATTCGATTGAGGTTTTTTTATTATATCAAACAAACTATGAAAAATAAATTTATACTACCGCTTGTTGTTTTAGGAAGTTCTGTTTTTGGACAGTTTAACGTTTCTGGGCAAATAGAAAATTATGCAAACAAACCTGTTTTGGTTAAAATTTTCGACAATGCCGAAATGAAATTAATCAACAATGCGATTACTGATAACAACGGAAATTTTTCTGTTAAAGTTCCAAAAGAATACAATGGTTTTGTACGTATTGATTTACCAACAGGTGAAAATCTTTCGTTATTAACTGATAACAAAAATCTAAAATTCAAAACGGTTAGTGGGCAAGAAATATCTACTAAACTTGAAATTTTAGAGGGAGATACACAAAAGGAATACAATAAAGTTTTAGCACTTCAACCATTAAATGAAATTCAGAATCAGGTTTTTCCTTATTTAATGCAAATGTATAAACCAACTGATGAATTTTATACAGCAATGATAAAAGAAGATAAGCGTATAAAAGAGTTGAAACGTAACGAAAATTTTTCGCCATTAATTACCTATATTAATGAGTTGAATGATTTGAAACAAAAAGCTCAAACAAATAAAGATGCTGAAACGCTAAATGAAATTGTGAATCATTTTGTAAAAGATGATGTACGATTGGAGCAATCTGGAATGTTTAATGATTTAGTTTTTGCTTATATTAATGGAAAATTAGCTGCTGCAAACAATCAAGATGTAGAAGGGAATTTAATTGCTGCTACAGACGAAATTTTGGCTAAAACAGATATCAAAACGACAAGAGGTCAAAATGTATTGACAACTATCTTAAACTTTGTTCCTGAAAAAGAATATGCAAATTTTCATAAAAAATATGTAGATAAAGTAAAAAGTTTGACTTCTAATGTAACAGATCAATTGAAAAAGAAAGTGGAAAAAAGCGCTTCTATGCAAGTGGGAAGTAAAGTTCCTAATATCACTTTTCCTCAACCTGTTAATGGGAAAAAATCATTGTATGATATCAAAGCAGATCAAAAATTAATTGTTTTCTGGGCTTCTTGGTGTCCTGCTTGTCAACAAGAGATCCCGCATATTAAAGAGTTTTACAAGAACTTTAAATCAAAAGGCGGAGAAATTGTTGCCATTTCTTTAGACTACGATCAAACAGCGTTTAATAACGCTACAAAAGATTTACCTTGGTACAATTATACTGATCTTTTGAGATGGGATTCACCAATCGCAGCTGAGTTTGGAATAGAGTCTACTCCTACTCTAATTTTGGTTGATAAAGACAATAAATTAATTAAGAAAGTTCATCATATTTCTGAGTTAGAAGTATCGAAATAATAACGAAAAAGCTACATTGATTTTCAATGTAGCTTTTTTATTTTATTGAATTATTTTCTAAATAAATCCTTGACTGTTCTTGTAATGAATGATTAGGAAAATTCCGATCAGAATAGTGAATCCCCACAACGAACTTCCTCCATAACTAAAGAATGGTAGCGGAATACCAACTGTTGGGAAAAGCCCAATTACCATTGCAATATTGATAAAGAAATGGAAAAATAAAATAGAGGCGACTGCATATCCATAAAATCGTGCAAATCTATTTTTTTGATGTTCGGCTAAGAAAAATAATCGTCCAACAAAAATTGCGTAGACAATTACCAAAGCTGTACTTCCTATGAAACCCCACTCCTCTCCAACTGCTGTAAAAATGTAATCGGTTTGTTGTTCTGGTACAAATCTTCCTTTTTTAATAGTTCCTTGATTGTAACCTTTTCCATATAATTCGCCCGAACCAATCGCTGTTTTCGCATACAATAAATTATATCCCGAAGTATCACGATACTTTGCTTCTCCTTCGTACAAAACCATCACACGCTCTTTTTGGTGTTTGGGTAATTTCTCAAAAATGATCGGAGAAATAAAACTAACCGTACTTGCAAATAATAACAACACAACAGACACAATAATACTAAAATTCAGAACATTTGCAGCTAATCCAGATTGTGTTTTGAATGGTGAATCATTAATTTCTTTTTGTTCGGTTAATTTTAAAATTAAAACTGGAATAATTGATATAAAGAATCCAATCAATCCAAAGAAAGTTGTATTAAAAAATATCGGTTCTGAGAAAAATAAGGAACGCATTGGGAATAAATGTCCAAAAGATTCTCTTGTTGTTTCTGATAAATCTTCTACTAAATAACAGATTCCAATCAATAATAAAAAGAAAATTGATAAGCCGATTAAAACACCATGCATTGCATCAACTACATTCTGATTATAATTGAAAGCTAAGATTAATAACGCAATTGTCAGAATTATAAATCCAAAAACTAATAAAACATAAAAAGGAATTTGTACAATCGAAATCAAGAAAATGATTAATAATATGATTGGCGCTAAAATTATCCACGGATTAAGTCCTTCTCTGTACAAAGCAATACTTAATGAACAGAAAATAATTACTGATCCTAAATCGGGTTGAAGAAGGATTAAAACTACTGGTATTGCGATAATCAACAATATTTTTCCTATAAAACCTAAGTCTTTTAGATTTGCATTTGAATGATTGATAAAATTAGCAATCAACAAAGCTGTACCAATCTTAGCAAATTCGGCTGGTTGCAAACTCAGAGGACCAAAACGATACCACGCTTTTGCACCATTAATTTCCTTTCCAACAATCAAAACTCCGACGAGTAAAACGAGGGAAATAATGTAAAAAACTGGACTATAAATTTCGAAGAAATTACGATTGTTTCCGCTCGTAATTATCAAAATCAATATCATCACCATTCCAAGTCCAAACCAAATTAGCTGTTTTACACCTAAATCTGGATTGACACTATACACATTCATAATCCCGAAAGTTACTATCAGAAACCCTAGGATCAGTACGGCCCAATCAATTCCTTTTAGTAATCTGCTTTGGCTCATGTTTTAGTTTTGTTGAATCTTTTTTTAATTTTAAACTATCTATTTTATTTCCGATCGAATCCTTTTTAACAGGTTCTACGTATAATCCTTTTCTTTTCAGATAATCTATCCATTGACGACGATATTCGCCTTGTAGATTACCATTTTTCATACGTTGCAATAAAGGAGTTCTTTTTATTGTATCTGTTACATACAATTCAGCCATCAAACTCGCCATTGGTCCAGCATAAGTTGTACCCCAAGAACCATTCTCTACAATTGCAGCAATCGCAATTTTTGGTTTATCTGCCGGAGCAAACAATACAAATAATGAGTGATCTTGTCCATGAGAGTTCTGAGAAGTTCCGGTTTTACCAAATTGTACAAAAGAACTTGTATCAAAACTACGAGCTGTACCCATTGTAAATACATTACGCATACCACGTTGAATGATGTCAAAATGTTTTGGATCAACCAATGTATTTTTTTTCACCATATAAGTAGAATCCGTCAATGGTTTTCCATCAATACTATGTACAATATGCGGTGTATAGAAAAATCCTTTGTTGGCAATAATTGCTGTATAATTTGCCATTTGCAGCGGAGTTGTATTAATATCTCCTTGTCCCATACCATTGAAAATAATACGGTAAGGATTCCAAACACCTTCTCCAAAGCGATTGTCGTAAAACTCAGCTGTCGGAATAAGACCTTTGCTACCAACCGGTAAATCTGTTCCCATAAATTTTCCTAATCCGAAACTATTCAAAATGGAAGCCCATTCGTTAATTCCGACACTATAATCATTCGGATCTTTACGAACAATATCTCGGTAAGCCTCTGAGAAAAAGTTGTTACACGATTTTCCAATCGCATGTTCTAAACCTTGTGGAGAATAATACATTCCGCAGTGACAACCAATGTGCATACGTCCATAACGGAAACCGTGTTTACAAACATATGTTGTTTTTTCTGTCATCGTTCCCATTTGCAAACCAGCCAAAGCCGTTACCATTTTGAATGTAGAACCAGGAGGATAAGTTCCTTGTAAAGCTCTATCATAAGTTGGACGAGCAATAGAATCATTGATTAATGCACTTCTCAACTTTGTATTCAAATAATCGTTTGGATTAATTGTAGGTGCGGATGCTAAAGCCAAAATTTCACCATTATTAGGATCAAGTGCGACAATTGCCCCACGTTTATTTTGAAGCATTTGTTCTGCCAATTCTTGCAAACGATAATCAATTGTCAAATGAACTGTTTTCCCACTTTTTACAGGTCGATCATAGTCACCGTTTTTATATGGACCAACAACATTCATTGTTCGGTCTACAATCCAGTTTTTTACACCTTTTACTCCACGCAAATCTTTTTCATACGATTTCTCAACACCAGCAATACCAACCAAATCTCCAGGTTGATAATAGGTAGAATCTGTTTTGATATATGCTTGATTGGCTTCGTTTATATAGCCCAGTATATTTCCGGCAGAATTTACCATGTATTTACGTTCAGGACGTTTGATGATACTAAACGCTGGATACAAATATAATTGCTCTTGCATACGAGCAAAATTTTCGCGCGAAATATTCTTTAAAAAAGGGTATGGAGATAATTTTTTGTAATCTTTTGCGGTAACAATTTTTTCTAAAATAGAATCAAATTGTTGTGTAGAAATTCCAATCATTTTAGAGAATTTAGGTTTATCAAAACCATTCATATATTCTCCATAACTGTCAATTAATTTTCCTGGAATAACGTCTAATTCATACGAATAGGTATTACTCACCAACAATTTTCCGTTTCGATCAAGAATATCACCACGATTGGGATAAATGATTTCTTGTTTGATCGAAGTATTAAATGCATTTAACGTATAACGATCTGTAAATAATTGCAAATACGCCAAACGTCCTATAAATAGAAACACTATAAACAGGATGAGTGCATAAACAACCATCAACTTTTTCATACTCCAACTTTATTTTTAAATAAAATTTTATAAATAAAGACAAACACAAAAGTTATTCCCGAACTGATTAATGCTTTTAGCATCAAAGGTCCAATTCCTGATGGTTTAAAATTCTCAAGAAGTAATAAAATAATATGATGTGCAAGAATTAGAATAATCAAATAAAACAACCATTGCGCAAAACTGAACGAATTGAAAGAGAAAAATTCCATTTCGTAATCTTGTTTTCCTGCCAAAAGTTTGATGATTGGATTTCTAAGAAATGCGATAAGTGTTAATGCAAAAGCATGAATTCCTCCTGTGTATTCGAAAATATCTATCATTAATCCTAACATAAATGATAAGATTAGTAAGGCATATTTATTTTGATAAGGCGCATAAAATAATACAAATACAATATAGATATATGGTTGATAACTTCCTAAAAAGTTGATGTGATTAAACACAAAAACTTGTAACAAAGCTAAAACGATAATCTTGATAATATTGATTAAAAAATCTTTATTGAACATTCTGTGGACTTGTTATTGTATCTGATTTTTCTACTTGTTGAATTTCAACTTTATTAAGGTTTGTGACCACATAAGCTTGTGCTAAATTGGCGAAATCTTGTTTCAATCTTACTTGAACTTTCATTTCTCCCGTTTCATCAATTCCTTTGCTTACAACTTTACCTATAATAATTCCTTCTGGGAAAACTGGCGATTTACCATCTGTTTCGATAATATCTCCTTTTTTCACTTCGATGTATTTCGGAATTTCATATAATTGGACAAAACGAGGATCTTTTCCATCCCATTTCACTGTCCCAAAATATTGATTTCCTTTGATACGTGCATTGATATTGATATCCTTGTTTAACAACGAAATTGCACGAGAATAATTTTTCCCAGCAAAAGTTACAATACCAATTACACCATTATTTGTAATGATTCCGTCACCTTTTTCTATTCCATCATTTGTTCCTTTATCAATCGTCAAAAGGTTTTGCGTTTTGATAATCGAGTTATTTACAATCTCTGTAGGTACAAAAGAATACGTTTGATGATAACCTAAGGTATCCGATTTGTAAAACTGTTTAGTTTTCGCATCTTTAATACCTAAATGCACCAATTGCTCACGCAAAAAGGCATTTTCGTCCATCAAATCTTTATTGGCACTCGGTAAATGAATAAAGTTTGTCACCTTCGCAATTTTATCATCCACATAACCTGTAAACGACGTGCTTGCAGAAGCAAGAATAGTTTCGTGATAAATATTTTTCTTAAAGACAAGAAACAACGCAATTAACTCTAAAAAGACAAAAATTAATAGCATTCCATTTCTTCTAATCGCATTCAGAATATATTGCATTGCTCTTTACTCTTCTATTTCATTAAGAAAGTGAATTTATCAATATTTTTAAGTGCAATACCTGTTCCACGAACAACAGCACGTAAAGGATCATCAGCTAAGAAAACTGGTAAACCTGTTTTTTTAGAAATACGTTGATCTAAACCTCTCAACATAGCTCCACCACCAGCCATATAGATACCAGTGTTGTAGATATCAGCTGCTAATTCTGGAGGAGTTTGAGATAACGTTTCCATTACACCATCTTCGATGCGTAAAATTGATTTATCTAATGCACGTGCAATTTCGCGGTAGTTTACAGTAATTTCTTTTGGTTTTCCTGTAATCAAATCACGTCCTTGTACTGGCATATCCTCTGGTGCATGCTCTAGTTCTTCTACAGCAGCTCCAACTTCAATTTTAACACGTTCGGCAGTTCTTTCTCCGATATATAAATTATGATGGGTTCTTAAGTAATATGCAATATCATTTGTAAAAACATCACCTGCAATTTTCACAGATTTGTCACAAACAATACCACCTAATGCAACAACAGCAATTTCAGTTGTACCACCACCTATATCAATAATCATATTACCTTTAGGTTGAGTAATATCAATTCCAACTCCTATCGCAGCAGCCATTGGTTCGTAAATAAGACGAACATCTTTAGCATTAACACGTGCACAAGAATCTTTTACGGCACGTTTTTCAACTTCTGTAATTCCAGAAGGAATACAAATCACCATTCGTAATGAAGGTGAAAATAATTTCCCTTGAATTCCAGGAATTTTCTTGATGAACTCTGTCAACATAAATTCTGAAGCTTCAAAATCTGCAATTACTCCGTCTTTCAAAGGACGAATTGTTTTTATATCATCATGCGTTTTACCTTGCATGTGTTTTGCTTGTTCTCCAACAGCAATAACTTTATTTGTTCTTCTATGTATAGCGACGATAGATGGACTATCTACTACAACTTTATTATTGTGGATAATTAAAGTGTTAGCAGTCCCCAAGTCAATCGCAATTTCTTGCGTGAAAAAATCAAATAATCCCATCGTTGATTATGTCTCAGTATTATTAAAAATGAATGTACAAAAGTATAATAAATTTAGATGATTATAAAAGAGAATTTAATTTTATTATCAACTAAATTTTTTGACTAAAATAGTAAGATTTTAACAATAAAAAAGGGTTAAAAATATTTTAACCCTTTTTTATGATTTTTATTGAATTTGAATATCGTAAGGTAGCCTAACTTGAACACCTTTTTGTTCATTCATCATCTTTATTTCTTTGTAAATTCTGATTCCGTCCGAACCTAATTCTTTTGCTATTGCTGCTTCGGTATTTTTTCCTTGAAGATTATCCATAAATTCTTCGAAAGAATCTTTTCTTTTTGGATAATTTTCTGTCGAATATTTTTCAATTTTAGCCAATTTAGCTGCTTCTTTTATCGCTGTATCTAAACTTCCAAAATCATCTACCAAACCAATTTGTTTTGCTCGAGTTCCAGACCAAACACGTCCTTCACCTATTTTATCAACTTGCTCGTATGTTAATTTTCTATTTGTAGCAACGTGATTTACGAATTTTCCATAAATCAATACAATCGATTTTTGCATTGTATTTTTTGCTGTTGGTGATAATGGTGTTGTCAAAGATTTTAACTGATCTGCGTTTGCATTTGTTTTCACTTCGTCAAAATCTAATCCGAAATTATTGAATAATTTTTGCGCATTTGGGATCATTCCAAAAACTCCAATCGAACCAGTAATTGTATTTGGTTGTGCATAAATTTTGTCAGAAGCTTGTGCAATGTAATATCCACCAGACGCTGCAACATCACCAAAAGAAACTACGATTGGCATTTTTGTTTTCAATTGCATCAATTCATATAAAATTTCTTCTGATGCATTTGCGCTACCTCCAGGAGAATTTACACGTAAAACTAAAGCTTTAATTTTATCATTTTGACTGATTTTGCGAATCGCATCCACATAAGTCTTCGATTGAATACCATCAAAACCATCCCCTTCAGTAATTGTTCCAGATGCATATAAGACTGCAATTTTATCTTTTTCAGATTTATTTGATAAGGTTTCAAAATAATCTTCTACTTTTATGGTATGTTTTTCAAGAACTTCAAAATCAGTTTTTGATTTTTCTTCTTTCAGACCTAGTTTTGTGAATAACATTTTTTGATATTCATTTTCTTGCGCCAATACATCATAAATCTTATTTTCTTTTCCTGTTTCTGGGATGAAAGCATACAAACTATCTGTTACTGTAGTGAATTGTTCAGGAGAAATTTTACGAGATTTAGTAATCGAGTTTGAAACATTACCCCAAATATCATTCAATAATTCTGATAATTGCAAACGATTTTCATCAGACATATTTGTTCTCAAATACGGCTCAACCGCGCTCTTAAATTGTCCGTGACGAATCACCTGAAAATCTACACCATATTTATCTCCCGCATTTTTGAAGAACATAATATTAGAACTCAAACCTTGTAATAAAGTTCCACCCAAAGGATTTTGATAAATTTTATCAGATACACTACTTATATAATATGACAACTGACTTCCTGAATTAGAATATGAATACACAAATTTTCCAGATTTTTTAAAATCTTCTAACGCATTACGAATATCAGTCGCTTGCGTAGCTCCACCAGAAAATTTATCCAATTTCAGACTAATTCCTTTTATTTTATCATCATTCTTCGCTTCTTCAATTGAATGAATAATATCTTGTAAAAAAACATTTGGACTTTCTGACATATCAAAAATAGAAACGGAACGATCCATATCACTTTCCATAATTGGATCTTCCAACGAAATTTCTAAAACAGAACCATCTTTCACACTTTTTGTTGGAGCAGATAATGCTGAAACAAATATCAAAACGATAAGAAGTATTACAAATACACTAATCGTTAATAGATTTCCTATGATTGTTGAGAATACTCTCCCGAAAAAGTTTTTCATTTTTAATTTATTATTACTTTTGCTCTATATGTCGCAAAATATAGTCATTTTGTTACTTGGTACAAACTTAGGTGACAAAAAAAATAATTTAGAAATAGCTAAAAACCTTATAAACAAAGAGGTAGGTAATATAAAAAAAGAATCTAATATTCTTGAAAATAAGGCTGAAGGATTTACAACGGATCATTTATTCTTAAATCAGAAAATAGAAATTAATACAAGTTATTCTCCATTTGAGGTTTTGAAAAAAATTAAAAATATTGAACAAAAAATGGGAAGAATCTATTTTAAACCCAAAGAAAATGAGAGTTACGTTGATCGTTTAATAGATATTGATATATTATTCTATAATAAAGTTTTAGTTAATTGCAATTATTTGAAAATTCCTCATCCTCAAAATTATTCTAGAGATTTTATCAAAAGTTTATATTTTTATAAGATATTAACTATTAATTCATTAGTTTTGTGAAATTATATTTAAGATATGTTCTATATTAGTTATAAAAATAATTCTAACCTATGAAAAAACTTTTATCTTTATTAATCTTAGGTGCTGTGGTATGTGCTAGTGCGCAAACCAAGTACGATGAAAAACCATTCAACAACAGTAAAAAGGAATTTAACGATTGGTCGCTTTCTGTTTTCGCAGGAGCAAACGCTTTGCAAAATAGTGACTTAGTTTCATGGATGGGCGGAGGATACTTCACTCCTGGATACGATTTTCAATTTCAAGTAAACAAACAAATTACGCATGCTTTTGGCTTGAGTTTACAATATCAATTAGGTAAAACAAGACAAAAAGGTACTATATATGATAATACTCCTTGGGGAAATGCCTTCACGGGAAAAGCACATGGAAAAACAGAATATCATGGAATCTCTATTTTAGCTGATATTAATGCTTCTAATTTATTAAGAAGAGTTGACAATAAAACGGAATTCAAATGGGCTATGCACTTATATGGAGGTTTTGGTTTTTTAGGATATAAAGCTTACAGACAACACTTCTATGGTTCTGGAAATGATTATGGATTAGTTACAGATCAAAAATTAGCTGACAAATCTGTTTATTCTCAAGTAGGAGCTGGTTTACGCTATAAATTAAGTGACAAATTAGATATTGAATTACGTGGAATGTATGTAATGTCTGGTGACGAAGAATTTGATGCTTCAGGAAAACCTGAAATAGGATATTGGACTGCTGCTGATGTAGAAGAAGGACGCGATGATAACATGATTACATTCTCTTTAGGGTTACATTATAAAATAGGAAAACATAAAGATGCATTACAATGGGTATCTCCTTTAGGTTATCAAGCTCCGATCGTTCCTACTCCTTTCGAATGTATTGACGAAGACAGAGACGGTGTATGTGACCAATGGGATAAATGCCTTGGAACACCAGAAGGTATTCGCGTAGACGGATCTGGTTGTTCTTTAGATTCTGATGGAGATGGTGTTCCTGACAGTGAAGATAAATGTCCTACAATTCCTGGTCCACCAACAAATGGAGGTTGTCCAGAGAAAGTTGTAAGAATTTCGGGAGAAGATGTAGCTACAACAATTAATGCTTATTTAGAAGGTATTGAGTTTGATTACAATTCTGATCGTATTAGAGAGCAATCTTACGAAAAATTAAACCATGCTGCGGAAGTATTATTAGCTAACCCTGATTTCAAATTCGTAGTTGAAGGTCATACAGATGCTGCTGGAGGTGTAGATTACAACCAAAAATTATCTGAAAGACGTGCTGCTTCTGTTATTCGTTATTTAGCGAACAAAGGTGTAGATACTACTAAATTATCTTCTGTTGGAAAAGGAAAATCTGATTTAAAATGGGCAGAGTGTAACCCTGTTACTATTTGTCCTGCATGGAAAAACCTAGAAAATAGACGAGTAATTTTCAAAGAAATTAAATAGTCTTATTTTATCATACAAAAAAGCTCAGTTAAAATTAACTGAGCTTTTTTTATTATTATATATTTTCTTCTTTTAAAGAATATAATTCGAAATAATTATTCAATAATAATGATTTGATTAGAATTAGAAGAAACTTTATACAAAAAGTATTTGAGCATATTTTTTATTTCTTCCGTTTCTTTAATCGGAATTAAGATATTATGAATCTTTTCTAACGTTTTTATTTGATGATGATATTCGTAATAACCATATCCTTTAAATTCTCCATTCTCAACTAAATAAAATGATTTTTCAATTCCTTTTCGTCCTTTATCAATAATCAAAAAAGTTTCGGAAGGATATTCAGTTGTTTTAATAAAACTTTGAATTCGTTCATTGTAAACTTCTTTAGATTCCTCTTTTACACAAGCTCCATTGCATTTATTTACTTTATATTGGAAACAAGATTCATCAGATTTAATTCCAGCATTTACTTGTTGACAAAGATTATAATCGTGAACGATTTTTTCTAAAACCTCTTTTGCACGTTCCTTAGTTTTAAATTTCAAAACAGGTTGTGTCTTTCTAACTTTCCCTATTTCTAATCTCGAATAACCACGTTTAGACTCCAAATAATACAATCCAAAAGGATAAACTTTATTCTCAACTAACTTTACGTTATACATTGGTTGATTATTCAAGACCTCGTTATTTTCTTTAATTGCAGCAAGAAAACCACTTCCAGTTTCTTCGAATTTTATAGAACGTGTATAACGTTTCAGCTTATTAGCTTTTAAAGTTTTTGATGTAAAAATTTGATTAATAGATCGTGCAATATTATTGCTTCGACAAATATAAATAAGTTGTTTTCGGCTATTGTATAAATAATAAACCCCGATAGAATTAGGTAAACCTTCAAGCAGTTTCTGATACTTAGAATGTGCTTTTTTAGGTTGTTTTAAACCTGTTTTCTTCGTGATTATTTTTTCCGAATCTTTATCTAACAATAATTTAAACAAAGAAATTGTCGCTCTTGCATCTCCAGAAGCCCTATGTCTATCTGTTACAACAATTCCCAAAGATTGACAAAGCTTTCCTAATGAATAAGATGGTAATCCTGGAATAAGTTTTTCACTATACTCAAAAGTATCTATCCACTCCTTTTCATAATTATAACCAAGTCGATCAAACTCCTGTTTTAACATCCTGTAATCAAACATAACATTATGTCCTACTAAAATACAGTCATCAGTTATCTCAACGATTCGCTTTGCTATTTCATGAAATTTAGGCGCACTAAGCACCATTTTATCCGAAATATGGGTTAATTTTTGTACGTATTGATCAATCTTTTTTTCTGGATTAACTAATGATATAAACTGATCTACTATTTCTTTTCCATCATATTTATAAATTGCAATCTCTATAATTGATTCCTCTCCTACTTTACCGCCAGTCGCTTCTACATCTAAAATCGCGTACACTTGCTTATTTTTTTCCTTTTAAAAAATTAGTTAACATTTTCATTCCAAAATCCATCAATTTTCGAGTTGCAGTACGACTTACATCACGCACAACAGGATTATCTGTCCAATTTTTTTCTTTAGGAATACTTCTTGTTGAAGTTGCTTTTGGAACAGGTTTCTCTATATTTTTTTGTTGTTCTAATTTTTGTGATAAAATTTCATTTGCAGATTCACGATCAATATCTGTCGCATATTTTGTCACTAAATCTGAGTTTGAGGTAATCGTATCGATTTCATTTGAAGTCAAGATATCCATTCTCGAATTTGGCGCTCGCATATATGTATAAGCCAAAGGAGTTGGAATACCTTTTTCGTCTAAAGCAGTCACAAAAGCCTCTCCAATCCCTAATTGAGTGATTACTTCACTTGCTTTATAATAGGTAGTTGTCGGATAATTCTCAATTGCTTTTGTTATTTCTTTACGATCTTTCGCAGTAAAACCTCTTAACGCATGTTGAACTTTAAGACCTAATTGACTCAAAACTGCATCAGGAACATCTCCAGGAACTTGCGTTACAAAATATAATCCCACACCTTTTGATCGAATTAATTTTACCATTGTTTCAATTTGATTCAACAAAGCTTTCGTAGCTTCCTTAAAAATCAAATGTGCTTCATCAATAAAAATCACCAATTTCGGTTTATCAGAATCTCCAGATTCAGGGAATTGAGAATAAATTTTATTCAATAAACTCAACATAAAAGTTGAAAATAAATTAGGTTGATTTTGAATATCAATCAAACGAATAATATTTACAATTCCTTTTCCGTCTTTCGTTTTCAATAAATCCTGAACATCAAAACTTGGTTCTCCAAAAAACTTTGTTGCACCTTGCTGTTCTAATGCAACAATTTTGCGCAAAATAGCTCCCAAAGAAGCTGGCGCAATTGTTCCATAATTCGAATTTAATTCAGATTTTCCTTCATCAGAATCTGTCACATATTGCAAAACACGTCGAATATCCTCCAAATCAATCAAAGGTAAATTACGATCTTGACAATATTTGAATATAATTGAAATAATACTTTCTTGTGTTTCATTCAGTTCCAAAATTTTACTGAATAAAATTGGACCAAAATCACTTACAGTTGCACGAAGTTTTGCACCTGGTTCATCAGAAATAGACAAAAACTCGACAGGAGAAGCTTGCGGATCAAAAGGTAAATTAAGCGCCTCCATTCTTTCTTGCGCATTTTTATCTTCCGAATTTGCAGCAGCTCCAATTCCAGATAAGTCTCCTTTGATATCCATCAACAAAGTTGGAACACCTTTCAGAGAAAGTTGCTCGGCGATAATCTGCAAAGATTTTGTTTTCCCTGTTCCAGTTGCTCCACCAATCAATCCGTGACGATTCATTGTTTTTAATGCTACTGAAATTTCAACTTCTTCTACAATTTCGCCATCTAATTTGGCTTTGCCTAAAATTATTTTATCGTTTTTAAAAGAATAACGACTTTGTATCTCTTGAATAAAGCTTTCTTTCTGGTTCATTTTGATTGATTATTGAATAAATATAGAAAAAATTTATTCTGAAATTTTATATTTTACAGCTACTGGATAATGATCCGAGAATTTTTTTCGAATAACATGTGCCTCAATAGGTTTAAATAATTTAGAATGAAATAAATAATCAATTCTAATAGGGAATTTAAATCCATGAAAAGTTGTCGCATTTCCTTTTCCAACTTCTATATAAGAATCGTGAAGATATTTTTTTAACTTCTCATATTCGTACGAAACTGGAGTCGAATTAAGATCCGTTCCCAAAATAACTGGATAACGTGAAGATGTGATATATGGAATAATCGCTTCTAACTGTTTTTGATGTTTTTGCATTCCTTGCACCAATTTTAACTCAACTTTTCGACTCGAAATTTCGGCAGTTCTCGAATCATCGGATTGAATAATTTCTTTTACCATCGCTTTATCAATGTACATTGGTTCAAGATAAACATTAATTACACGAATCGTATCATTCCCTAAATCGATATCTGCATATGCGGCAAGACCATTCAATTCATCATTATCATCAGGCGTTATTTTTTTGGTTTGAATAATAGGATATTTACTATAAATTGTCAATAAACCATAAAATTCTGAATAGTAATTTTTGAATTCTTTATTTTTTAGACTTTTCTGTTGACCTTCATACGCTTCTTGAAGCAGCATAATATCTGCCTTATTCTTAATCAAAAGTTCTTTTGTTCCTTCTTCTTTAAAACCATGTACATTATATGTCAATACAGATAAATCAGCTTTTTTATCTTTAACTTTATTGAATTGTACAATTGGATATGAAAGATAAATTGGGTAAAATAATCCGGCTGAAAGAACTAAAATTAACAAAAAGTGTCGCCAGCTAAACAGTAACCAATACAGTAAAAACATTGCTCCAAATGCAAATAATATTGGAAAACCAATCGAAATAAAGTTAAAATATGGAATTTCTGTAGGCGTAAAAATTTTATTTAAATAGACACAATAAGCCACTAACAAAAAAACGATATTAATTGTTAGTACTAAACGATTGAAATAATTTAGTTTAAACTTACTGATTATACTCATTTTACCTACCTTCTCTAAACAGAAAGTCTTTTTCTTCTTTGGACAAACTCTCGTAACCTGAACGAGAAATCTTATCTAAAATTACATCAATTTTCTTTTGTTTTTCAACTTTTTGATGATTAAAATCGTAATCATCTTTCGGAACATTTGATCGCGAAGAAGTTGAAGAAATATTTTTATATGTTTTGAAAGTTGATTTCTCTTTTTTCTTAAATAACTGCTCTATTTTGAAAATAAAGTTACCTAAAAAATCATTTCCTCTCTCAAATTGTTTCATATAAAGATAACCAAAAATAGCACCTCCCAAATGCGAAATACTTCCGCCTGCATTTTGATTAGCAATAATATTATACACATCGAATGCGATAAATACATAACCAACATACAACAATGGAAATGAAGTTGGAATCAACAACAAACGAACGGGCATTTTCGGATTATAAGAAATCATTGCAAAAAACACCGCATAAACCGCTGCCGAAGCACCAACTAATAAATGTGAATAATTGAATAAATTCTGAAACAATAAAAAGAAAATTCCACCAGCGATTCCTCCAAAAATATAGAATGTAACTAAATTTCGGTTCTGAAATTGTTGCAAAAACATTTGCCCAACGAAATACAACAAAACCATATTCATTATCAAATGAAAAAGATTGCCATGTAACCAAGAATATGTTAGGATTTGCCAAGGTCTTACAATCAAATCATCGAAAGATGACAAAGCAAACAAACCAGTTGTTGTAATCGTAGAATTTACTACCGTTCGAAGAACAAAATCAATAATTAACAATGTAAAAAACACCACAACGTTAATGTAAATCAACTTTGTTGCACTATTTCCTGATGAATATTTTAATTTTAAATCGTCTAAGATATTATTTGCCATTTTTTAATTCCATCTATATAAATTCTTTTTCCAATGTCTTGTTAACAAGAAGCCAATCAATCCACCTCCTAAATGTGCAAAGTGAGCTACATTTCCAATGTTTTGATATCCCATATAAAACTCAATTAATACCATAATTGGAATAAAATATTTTGCTTTTACAGGAACTGGGAAAAAGATTAACATTAATTTTTCGTCTGGATATAAAACCGCGAAAGCCAATAACAAACCATAAATAGCACCAGAAGCACCAACCATTGGTGTTACATAATTTGTCAAAAGTTCTGACGCAGCTTGGTTATTTTGAATAATTGAATTCGTATGATATCCACCTTGCATATTTAATTTTGCAGCTTCATAAATTTGACTAAAACCTATTCCTTGCGTTTGAACAGCATCTTTTAACTGCTCTATTTGAAAGTAATTAACTGCATTAAACAATATAAAACCTCCTAAACCAGCTAACAAATAAAGCGTCAAGAATTTTTTTGGTCCAAAAGTTTGTTCAACCACAGAACCAAACATCCACAATGCAAACATGTTAAACAAAATATGTGAAAAATCGGCATGCATAAACATATGCGTCAAAATTTGCCAAAATTTGAAGTTGGGAGATTCTGGATAAAAAGCACCTAAAATCACTCTCAAATCGATTCCTTTTGTGCTAAAAACAAAAGTCGCTAGAAAGAACAAACCGTTTATAATAAGTAAATTCTTTGTAATCGGTGGTATAGATTGTCTCATTCGTTTATTGTAATGTTTTTTTGATATCAGCCGTATTCATCTGCACAAAAATTGGGCGTCCGTATGGCGTATAATTCGGATTTGGTAGTCTTAACAATTCTTCAACCAAAGTTTGCATTTGTTCAGATTTTAATGAAACTCCTTTTTTAACAGCCGCATTTTTTGCTAAAATTTTTGCAAACGTATTTTCTAATTCAATTGATTCTTGGTATTCTAATTCCTCGATAAAATCCATAAAAACAGACACTACATCCTCTTGTTGCACATCAACAGGAATCGCATTAATCTGTATTGCTTCTTCATCCAACGAAATATCAAAACCAAAACTCAACAATTGATGCTCTACATTGATTAATTTCTGACGATCATTTGGCGAAAGTTCCAACTCAATCGGGAAAAGCATTTGTTGTACCAAAGCACTTCCATTATTTGAATGTATAAATTTTTCGAATAATATTTTTTGATGCGCGCGATGTTGATCGATGATTAACAATTCGCCACGATATTCAACAACCAAATATTGATTCATCCATTGAATTACTTCAAAACTATCATGAAAATCTTCAGATTCAAATAATTGATGCGCATGATTATTTTCGATTTCTAACTCAACAGCATCTTTATAAAAATCCATATTCGCACGAATATCAGACGGTTTCGGCGCTCTTGTTTGTTGATGCTCGAAAGGGTTAAAACTAGAATCAACCGTAATTTCTGGCATTTTAATTTCTGTATCTTCCGTCGCAGATGGAATAAATGCCCAGTTTGGATCCTGTTCAAAATCCAACGAAGGAATTACATTAAATTGTCCCAAAGCGTGTTTTACAGCAGCTCTAAGAATAGTAAAAATCAATGCTTCATCCTCAAATTTAATTTCTGTTTTAGTTGGATGAATGTTAATATCAATTTTTGACGGATCAATTTCTAAATACAAAAAATAAGAAGGACTATACCCCGTTGGCAACAAACTCTCAAAAGCATCTACGATTGCATTATGCAAATATCCACTACGAATAAAGCGATTATTCACAAAGAAAAATTGTTCGCCACGCGATTTTTTTGCAGCATCTGGTTTCCCCACAAAACCTTTCACTTTTACAATTTCTGTATCTTCTTCAACGGATATAATTTGTGAACTTAATTTTTTTCCGAAAATTTGAGCAATACGTTGTTTCAGATTTCCGGCTTTCAAATGATAAACCTCTGCATCATTGTGATGTAAAAAGAAACTAATGTTTTCGTGCGCCATCGAAACACGTTGAAACTCATCTTGAATATGACGAAATTCAACCTGATTAGATTTTAAGAAATTACGACGAGCAGGCACATTATAGAAAAGATTTTTGACCGAAATAGACGTTCCAACTGGACAAACAACAGGATCTTGATTGCGAACTTCTCCACCTTCAATCACCAATTGCGAACCAACCTCATCCTCTTCTCGACATGTTTTCGTTTCTACTTGCGCAACAGCTGCAATCGACGCTAAAGCCTCTCCACGAAAACCTTTTGTATGAATATTATAAATATCCTCTGTCTTTCTTATTTTTGAAGTCGCGTGACGTTCAAAAGCCATTCGGACATCCGTCACACTCATTCCCGAACCATTATCAATCACTTGAATCAAGCTTCTTCCAGCATCTTTTACAATTACCTGAATAGAAGTTGCACCAGAATCCACCGCATTTTCAATCAATTCTTTTATCACAGAAGCTGGTCGTTGTACAACTTCTCCTGCGGCAATTTGATTGGCTACATGATCTGGCAGTAATTGAATAATATCGTTCATATTTTCGTATAAATTGATTTAATTTTGACTATTTTTTTAATCAAACTTTACAAATATACAAACAAATCTCTCTTTTGACCTTATTCTCTATAAGTGAAACTTATCAACAATTGTTGATGTTTTAAGTTTTAACTTTTGAATAATAAATTCATAATTTTTAACAATAAAAAAGGTAGACAAAAGCCTACCTAATTTTTTATATTTTTATTGCATTAATTCTCTTTCAAAACAGCTTTCATTTCATCAAATTCTTTATCAATCTCTTGATTCGGTTTTTGAGTCAATAATGAAACTACATAAATTGCAATAACTGAAGAAATAAATCCTGGAATCATTTCATACCAATCTTTGTAATCATGATTTGCATAAACCCAAGCTAAAACAACAATTCCTCCTGTTAACATTCCAGCCAA
The DNA here is from genome assembly GCF_029840885.1 of Empedobacter sp. GD03861. Classification (NCBI taxonomy): domain Bacteria; kingdom Pseudomonadati; phylum Bacteroidota; class Flavobacteriia; order Flavobacteriales; family Weeksellaceae; genus Empedobacter; species Empedobacter sp. GD03861. The sequence continues at coordinate 59,404 of NZ_JAOCDJ010000005.1, read as the reverse complement.
TGCACCTTGCCAAGAGGTTTTTTTCCAGAAAAGTGAGAAAACAATCACTGGTCCAAATGCAGATCCAAATCCTGCCCAAGCATTTCCAACTAAGTTTAAAATAGAATCTTTAGGTGTTAAGGACAATAATACTGCTATAACTGCTACAATTAAAACCGATAAACGACTTGCTGTTAACAATTGTTTCGGAGAGGCTTTTTTGTTCAAAAATGCCTTGTAAATATCTTCTGTTAACGAACTTGATGTTACTAATAATTGTGAAGAAATTGTACTCATTACTGCAGCTAAAATTGCTGATAATAAAAATCCTCCAACTAATGGATGAAATAAAACACGAGAAAAATAAATGAATATCGTTTCTGCTTCTGTTTTAGAACCATCAAATTTCAGCATAGTTGTTTGATCAAATTTCATCAAATAAGCAATCCCAACTAATCCAACTAAAAGAGCTCCACCCACTGTAAAGATCATCCAAGTAATCCCAATGTTTCTTGCTTTTGCTAAATCTTTCGGATTACCAATTGCCATAAAACGTACTAAAATATGTGGTTGTCCACAATATCCTAATCCCCATGCCATCAACGATAAAATACTAATTGTTGTTGTCCCTTTGAATAAATCTAAATACTTATCACCTTTATCATTAATCAATGAAAAAGTTTCTCCAACTCCGCCAATTTCAGAAATCGCTACAATCGGAACAATAACCAAAGCCAAAACCATGATAGTTCCTTGTACGAAATCAGTTAAACTTACAGCTAAAAAACCTCCTAAAAAAGTATACAATACAACTACAAAACTTGTCATCCAAAGTCCTGTCATATAATCTAATCCAAAAGCAGATTCAAACAATTTCCCTCCAGAAACCATTCCAGCAGATGTATATAATGTAAAAAAGACTAAGATTAATATTGAAGATACAATTCGCAATAAACGAGATTTATCTTTGAAACGATTTTCAAAAAATACGGGTAGTGTAATCGAATTTTGAGCGATTTCTGTATAGATTCGTAATCGTGGTGCGACAAAAATATAGTTCAAAAAACATCCTGTTGTCAATCCAATTGCAATCCAAGCACTCGACAAACCTGTAAAATACATTGCTCCAGGAACTCCCATTAACAACCAACCACTCATATCAGCAGCACCAGCAGAAAGCGCCGTTACAGCTGCTCCCATTTTCCTTCCTCCGATCAAAAAATCTTCTGAGTTACTTGTTGATTTTCGGTAAGAATAAATCCCGATTCCAATCATCAGAGCCATATATGCACCAATAGAAATGTATTCGTAAATGTTCATGTGTTTTAATTTTTGTCGAAAATATAATTTTTCATCCACAAAAATTGTACGAACTTTAAATTTCTAAACAAGAATCATGAATTTTCAACAAAATAATCTAAAATCAGCAACAAGTCCGTATTTGAAACAACACGAAAATAATCCTGTTTGGTGGCAAAGTTGGAATGACGAAGTTTTGAATCATGCAAAAAAAGTCAACAAACCTTTGCTTATTTCAATTGGATATTCGGCTTGTCATTGGTGTCACGTGATGGAACATCAATCTTTTGAAAACGATGAAGTCGCAAAAGTGATGAATGATAATTTTGTTTGCATTAAAATTGATCGTGAAGAACGTCCTGATTTAGATGCTTTATATATGAATGTTTCGCAATTAATTCATCAATCTGGAGGTTGGCCACTCAATGTTTTTGCTTTGCCAGATGGTCGTCCTTTTTATGGCGGAACTTATTTTCCGAAAGTTCAATGGATTGAACTCTTAGAAAATATCAATCATTTATATCATCAAAATCAAGCTAAAACAATGGAATACGTCAACTCTATTGCTGATGGTTTGAATAAAATGGAGGCGATCGAATTGAAATCTTCTTCAACTTTTTCAACAAATAAAATTGATGAAACATTTGAATTTTGGCAACAACAATTTGATGATGAATGGGGAGGTTTTAATCGTGCACCAAAGTTTATGTTACCAAATGCCTGGGAAACCATTTTGCGATATGGTACACAAACAAAAAATGAAAATTGTTTGATTCAAACAAAAATAACATTGGATAGAATGGCTTTTGGTGGAATTTACGACCAACTAAAAGGTGGTTTTTCGCGCTATTCAGTTGATCCATATTGGAAAGTTCCTCATTTCGAAAAAATGCTTTACGATAATGGGCAATTACTTTCGCTTTATTCAAATGCATATAAAGTTTTTGGAGAAGAAGAATATAAAACAGTTGTAGAAGAAACAATTAATTGGTTGAAAGATGAAATGCTTTCGCCTGAAAGTGTTTTTTATGCTGCTATTGATGCTGATTCTGAAGGTGAAGAAGGAAAATATTATGTTTGGAAATCGGATGAATTGAAAACAATTTTGAAAAATGATTTTGACTTATTTCAGCAATATTACAATGTTAATGAATTTGGAGAATGGGAACATGGTAATAATATTTTAATGCGATTGACAGAAGACGAAGATTTTGCTACGAAGCAGAACATTAAAACAACAGAACTTCAAACCAAAATTTCTCAATGGAAAAAAATTCTTAATCCAATTCGTGAACAGCGCATAAAACCTCATCGCGACGAAAAAGTTTTAACTTCTTGGAATGCTTTAACCATAAAAAGTTTGTGTGATGCATTTATCACTTTTGAAAATGATGAATATCTTGATTTAGCAAAAAATGCAACCAATTTTATTTTAGAAAATCAATGGAATGGTGAAATCTTGTTCAGAAATTATAAGGATAATCAAACAACAATTCCAGGATTTTTGGATGATTATGCCCTAATGATTGAAGCGTTAATCAAGCTTTATGAAGTTACTTTAGAAATGCATTATTTAGAAACTGCTCAAACCTTAACAGAAGAAGTTTTCAATCAATTTTATAATCATAAGAATAAAATGTTTGCGTACAAATCCCATTATGATACGCCTTTGGTTAACGAAACATTTGAGATTTATGACAATGTTATTTCATCATCAAATTCGGTAATGGCAAATAATTTGTTCAAATTAGGGAAGATTCTCAATCACGAAAAATACATTGAACAAGCGAAACAAATGTTAAACAATATCGAAGAAAAAATTCACGATTATCCAACTGGTTTTGCAAATTGGATTCAATTATATCTAAATTTCGCTTATCCGTTCAAAGAAATTGTAATTGTTGGTGAAAATGCATTAGAATTCTCGAAGCAAATTCAACAATGTTATGTTCCGAATGCAATTTTTGTTGCTTCAAAAACAGAGAATTTAGAAATCACTCAAAATCGATTCATCGAAAATAAAACTTCCATTCATATTTGCGAAAATTATACGTGTCAATTACCCGTTTATTCGGTTGAAGAGGCTTATAAAAATATTTAGAATTTACAATAAAAAACCATGAAAAAAACACGTTGCGCTTGGGTAAACAAAGACCAAGATTATATCGATTATCACGATAATGAATGGGGAAAACCTGTAAAAGATGATAAAATTTTATTCGAATTTTTGATTCTCGAATCTTTTCAAGCTGGATTAAGTTGGTTTACAATTCTTAAAAAAAGAGAAAATTTTAGAAAAGCTTTTGCTGATTTTAATGTAGAGAAAGTAGCCAAATTTGATGAAACTAAAATTGATGAATTGGTACAAAATGAAGGAATTATTCGTCATCGAGGAAAAATTTCGGCAGCAATTAATAATGCAAAATTATTTATAGAAATTCAAAAAGAATTTGGCTCCTTTTCCGATTTTATATGGAAATACGTTGATTACAAACCGATTATAAATAATTGGAATTCTATAAAAGAAGTTCCTGCAACAACCGAAATTTCAGATCAAATTGCAAAAGATTTGAAAAAACGTGGCTTCAAATTCTTTGGTTCAACCACTATTTATGCACATATGCAGGCGACCGGAATGGTAAATGATCATACAACAGATTGTTTTTGTAAATAACAACTCAATAAAATCATCTGAAATGTGCATCTTTGCGCAAACTTAGAAAATGAAAATCGAACTAAAACATTGGATCATCCTTGGCGTTTTGGCGCTAACTTGGGGAAGCTCGTTTATTCTCATCAAGCAAGGATTGGTCGCGTACACGCCATATCAAGTTGGAGCATTACGACTAACAATTGCAGGAGGAATTTTGGCAATTTGGGGAATTCCAAGTCTATTTAAAATTCCGAAAAATAAATTAAAATATGTCGCATTGGCTGGTTTCTGCGGAAATTTCATTCCAATGTTTTTATTTCCAATGGCGCAAACACACGTTTCTAGTTCAACGGCTGGAATTTTAGATTCTTTAGTTCCATTATTTATTTTACTATTTGGAGCCTTATTTTTCAATATCAAAGGAACTAAAAATCAAGTTTTGGGAGCTATAATCGGATTTATTGGTGCTGTTTTATTAATTGGTGGCGATGGTTTTTCTGGCGAAAATAGTCTTTTACATTGTTTATTAATTGTATTAGCAACCGCGCTTTATGGAATGAATAGTTTAATCTTAACACGCTATCTAAACGACGTTCCATCATTTCAATTATCCTCGGCTCTATTCACAATTTGGTTATTACCTTCAATTTTCATTTTAATTATTTCAGGATTTTTTGATGTATTCGAAGGAACAGAACAACAATTAAAAAGTTTAGGTTTTGTTGCTATTTTAGGACTTTTAGGAACTGCTTTAGCGATGATACTATTCTACCGATTGATACAATCTACAGGTTCGATGTTTGCCTCAATGGTTACTTATTTAATGCCCGTAGTTTCTGTTTTTTGGGGATTTTTGGTTGGAGAAAAAATAATGTGGATCCATTTATTTGGATTCGGAATGATTTTATCAGGCGTTTATTTAACACAGAAAAAAGAAAAAAAAGTTGAAGTAATTTAGATAATATATTTCATAATAAAAATGCCTTACAAAGCTAGCTTTGTAAGGCATTTTTATTAATTTAAGACTTCTTTTGGAACTATTTTCCCTAAAATTGATTTCAAATTAGGATCAATTACAAGAAATTTCCATGTCATTTTATTATCTATAGAGCTTCCAATAACTTCTGAATTATCTGTTACTTTAAAAAATTGAGTTTCTTTATCAAAAACAACATTTCCATCACCATATTCTTCTTCTAACGCAGTTAAAACATATTTAACAGTCTCTTCATCTGCATTATCAAAATCTATTTCAGCTATCTTCATTTCATAAAAAGAAACTACATTCATTTTTACATAATCAATCTTATCTATATTTTTAATCTCACCAATTTTAAACGAATTTGGTAAAGTCAGCTTCAACTCTAAACCTTCTGTTGCAAAAATAGCTTCCATTGCAGATTTAAACTGTTCCCTTGAATAAAATTCAAAAATTCTTGGATCTGTATATTCCAGAGCTTGATCAAACTTTTTTTCTATAACAAATTGAGTATAGGCTATATAATCACGTTTTATATTTTGTTGAAAAGATTGCGCATTCATCGTTACGAATGTCAATAAAAGAAAAGAAAAGGATAGTATTTTTTTCATTATTAAAGTTCGTTTTATTTTATATATTTTTTCAAATCTTTTGCTAATTCTTTTGTAAAAGCATCCGCACCTTCGTAATTCATGTGCGTTGTGTTGTAGAAATATTTTTGATTAAAACTAATCGAATCAGTCGAATAATCTAATAACGGAAGATGATGCTTTTGTAATGTTGTTTGATAACGATTAATCACTTCTTCTCGATTCAACATATAATCTTGACCTTTGTAAAATTCGGGTGCAATTGTAAAAATAAGCTGAATATTTTCTTGCTCACATTTTGCAATTAATTCTTCTAATAAAGTATAATCTGAGAAGTCAAAATCAGAGTTTTTCTTTTTCATTTTCCCCCAATCAACATTCCATTTTCGGTTATATGATTTGAAACCATCATCACGAAAAAGTCCGTCTTTATGCAGTTTTTCTTTCTTCGCCCTTGCAATTTGATCTTTCCAATACGTTTGATCTCTGTAACGATAAAGCGGCACAATAAAATCAACCAACTTTGTATCTTTATATTCTTTTAACGCCTCATACAATTTAAAATTCCACAACATAAATGGCGCATATTGATTTGGTTGAAAAACTTCATCAATGTGTGAAAACGAAAACGTATCTAAATTCCAAACAACAATTTTCGGTTTTGGATTATGATTTAAATACAAATTGAAACGATACAATTGCATTTTGAATTTACTTCCGTTTAATCCAAAATTATGCGTTGTCAGTTTTAAATCTTGTTCTAAAATATTCGGATTAATTTGAATAAACGCCCTCGAAGAACCAAAAATAGCCAATTCAACATTCGTCTTTTTTCCTTCTCTTATTTGATTCCATTCTTGCACTTCTCCGCTAAACAAAGCCATTTTTTTGAGTTGATTCGAATAATAAACATCAACCAAAACCAATGCAATGAAAGCTGAAAATAGCGTTATGAAAAAGTATTTTAGAAATTTCATTTTCTCAACATTTCGATATGCGGAATATCGTCTTCTAAATATTCTTCCGAAACTTGCTCGAAGCCAAACGAAGAATAAAATTCTTTCAAATAAGATTGAGCAGAAATTCGGATTGAAGACGTTTTAAATTGATTTTCAATTATTTGAACCGAATTTTTCATCAATTGTTTCCCTAATCCATAACGACGAAACTTTTGATTCGAAATTACACGACCAATTGAAGCTTCGTTTTCGTATGAAGTTCCTTTCGGAACAATTCGAGAATACGCTGCAACCTCATCGCCAATCGTTGCCCAAAGATGTCCACAAACCAAATCCTTATCATCGCAATCTTGGTAAATACAATTTTGTTCAATCACAAAAACTTCGTTACGCAATTGCACTATTTTATATAGCTCTTTCGATGTTAAATCGTCAAAAGATTTATAATGCCAAATAACCTTTTCCATCTATTAATCTAATTTTGAATATTTTGCAATAATATTTTCGAACATTTTTTGAGGTAAAATATTTTTCAAGATTACCGAAAATTTCTGCATCGATTTTCCAATATAATAATGTGGTTTCAAATTCTTCTGAGCCAAAATATTTTCAATAATCGGAATCAAATCTTCTGTTGGCGTACCATCTTGCACTTCGTGATCGATATCAGCAACCATTGCATCATATCTTTTTTGATAAAATTTTGACACAAAAGTTTTCACACGACCTTCTGCAATATTGGTTTTGATATCTCCAAAATTCAACGTAGCAATTTCTACTCCTGTGTGACGATTTTCCAAACGAGCCGATTCAATCAAACGATCAATCATCGCTTTAGAAGCCGAATAATAACCTCTAAACGGCAAACCGTTGTTACTCGCAATCGAAGAAACATTTAGGATATAACCGCTTTTTTGAGAACGCATTGTAGGCAAAACTTCTTGCATTGTATAAATTGGACCATACACATTAACGTCCAATAATTTCTCGATATCAGCTTTTGAAGCATCTTCCACAGCGCCTAACATTCCAATTCCTGCATTGTTAATCAATACATCAATTTGATTGTTCGTTTCCGAAAAAATCTGCTGAAAACTACGTTTTACATTTTCTTTATCCGAAACATCTGTCGCAATATGTTTAAATTTTTTTTGACCTTTAGCTGTTCTTGATAAACCATAAACTTGATGTCCTTTATCGTGAAAATAATTTGCCAAAGTCAATCCTACACCCGAAGAAGAGCCTGTAATTACAATAACTTTTGATTGCATGATTCGATTAATTTAAACACAAAACTACATAATATAAGACAAATATTGGTAGGTAAATAATTTTTTGAATGGTTACTAGAAGATTCTCTAAATTTGTGCGTTAATTATCAAAAGATTTCAATTGAATCCAAAAACTAAAAAATATATTATAACAGGAGTTAAATTAACGATTAGTATTGCGTTAATCTATTATATCTTCTTTGTTAAACTACATATTTTTGATATTTTCAGTCATTACAAAAATGCGAATTGGGCGTATATTTTTATTGCTGTTATCCTTTATGTACTTTCGCAAGCATTGTCTGTTTTTCGTTTAGACTATTATTTTCGGGACATCAATCTTGATTTATCATATAAATCAAATGCACGTTTGTATTTTTTAGGAATGTTTTACAATACCTTTGTTCCAGGTGGAATTGGTGGCGATGCATACAAAGTTTATGTGTTGAATAAAAACTATAAAATCAGTCTAAAAGAAATTTCGCAGGCGGTTTTTCTTGACAAAATTATTGGACTTTGCGCAATGTTGTTAATCATCATTTTTCTAATATTTTTCTCAAATTTGACAGATTACCCTTGGATACAATATGGTTCTTTAATCTTTTCATTGGTTGGTTTTGTAGCTGTTCCATTTATTTTAGGAATCATTTTCCCTATTCATAAAAGAACTTTTTACAACTCGATGATTTATTCGATTGTATTACAATTGATACAAGTTGGTATGTTGTATTTTGTATTAGAAGGATTGAATATTCATCCAGAGAATTTCAGTATTTATTTATTGATTTTTTTAGTTTCAGGAATTTTATCGATTATCTCTTTTAGTGGATTTGGGATTAGAGAAGCTGTATTTATGTACGCTGCTCATCGATTCAATTTTGATGAAACTTTAGCAACAAGTGCGGCATTTATTTTCTCTATCATCACCATTTCTATCTCATTTATCGGAATCATTTACCTGTTTAAAGGGGTTAAAATTGAAGAGAAAAAGAAAAAGACGAATATTTCTTTTTAAAATCTGAAAAATTATTTCTTTGAAATGAAAAGAGTTAAGTCCTAACATTAAATTTTATTTAATTTTTTTCATTTTAACTATTTGGATTATTCAAAAACAGCCCTATATTTGCAATCCAATTACGAAGGTCTCTTAGCTCAGTTGGTTCAGAGCACCTGCCTTACAAGCAGGGGGTCACTGGTTCGAATCCAGTAGGGACCACATAAAGACAATTAGAAAGTCTTTCAAATAAAATTCTAAAAAGGTCTCTTAGCTCAGTTGGTTCAGAGCACCTGCCTTACAAGCAGGGGGTCACTGGTTCGAATCCAGTAGGGACCACATAAAGACAATAGAAAGTCTTTCAAATAAAATTCTAAAAAGGTCTCTTAGCTCAGTTGGTTCAGAGCACCTGCCTTACAAGCAGGGGGTCACTGGTTCGAATCCAGTAGGGACCACAACAAAACTCCTTTCAAGAAATTGAAAGGAGTTTTTTTTGTTTTAACTATTCAAGTAGCACATCTTATTTTACGGTAAATGCTAAATTTTGAAACTCGTACTGTAAAGCTTATAACTCTCAGGAAAGGATAAAACAACTCTGTGTAATCAACCGAGATTAATGTTATACGTTTTAAGTTGTATGTTTTACGAAATTAGAAGTTCGGAAGTATGTAAATCCTTGTCAAGGTTTGAAACCTTGACAAGGATATTTTTAAAACGTTTTTATCCTTCGACAAGCTCTGGATGACATATTATAGAAGTTAAAATTCTATCTCTAATAAAAAAACTGATAAAATAACCAAATGTAAATCAATGTTTACCTTTGGTAGTATTGTGAATATACAGTTATCTATATTATTACCGATACTAAGTTTATTTTAGCTCATTCATCATCAACTTAATATCTTTTTCCAAGGCAGTAAAAAAAATAATATCGCTATTGAAGAAACTGTCAATTGAAATAGATTATGTTTAGCTTCTTCTTTTTTTATTAGAATATTACGTTCATTATCATAATAAAGTTTTATTTTTTCGCCGAGGTTTAATTCCGCACAAGCATTTCTTCCATATTTCACCTTATAAATTAATTGTTTATAAGAAACATACACACTACTTGACCCTTTAGATCCACTACAAGACTTTTCAACAATTGTAGTGGTAACAACTTTATTCTGAGTAGCAATTCTAATGTTTCTGTTATAGAAATACAGACAAATAGATAATGCTATAATACATCCAAAAAGGGCATATATCTGTCTAATGAAATAATAATCATTTTGAAGTTTCATAATTTATTTATCTTTATCTACGATTACTGATTCTAAAAAAAACCTCACTAATTAATTAGCGAGGCTTTTATCTTTTTAAAATCTTAATCTTACACCATTTTCGGTTGTAAAGGCTTTTTTACGGAAAAGAAACAAAGTAAGTCCTCCAATAAAAATAGCCGAATCTGCGATATTAAATACAGGCTGAAAGAACTTATAATGTTGCCCGCCTACAATTGGAATCCAAGAAGGCCAATCGAACTCCACAATTGGGAAATAAAGCATATCTACGACACAGCCTGTAAACCAACCAGAATAACCAGCAAAGTTTGCTTGTGCGACACCTTGATAGCCTACCCAATCCTGAAACATTTCATTGTAAGTAGTTCCTTTATCGAAAATAACGCCATAAAAAATTCCATCAAGTACATTCCCTATTGCCCCTGCCAAAACAAGCGCAATCGGAATGATAAAGAAATTATTATTTAGTTTTTTCGACCATGCATTAATATAGTAGATAATCATTCCGATTAAAGCAATTCGTAAAAGTGATAAAACTATTTTTCCTGTTTCTCCTCCGAAATGCATTCCATATGCCATTCCAGGATTTTCTACAAATGCTATTTTAAACCAACCCAAAACATCTACGTCTTCACCTAAAAAAAAGTGTGTTTTTACGTAAAATTTTGAAATTTGATCAATGATTAAAACCAAAATGGTAATGAGTACTACTTTTTTCAAAATACTTGATTAACGTTGCATATTTTTAGCTTCGATGCTTAATGTTGCATGCGGAACTAATTTCAAACGATCTTTGTTAATTAATTTTCCTGTTACACGGCAAATACCGTATGTTTTGTTCGAAATACGTAACAATGCATTTTTCAAGTCGCGGATAAATTTATCTTGACGTGCTGCTAATTGTGCATTTTGTTCTTTCGACATGGTTTCAGAACCTTCCTCAAACGCTTTGAAAGTTGGTGACGTATCGTCCGTTCCATTGTTACTATCGTTTGTGTAAGCTTCTTTCAATAATTCATAATCTTTTATAGCCTGATCTAATTTCTCTTGAATTATTGCTCTAAACTCTTCCAACTCTGCATCAGAGTACCTTACTTTTTCATCTGTTGTTGCCATACGCTTACAGTTTTGTAATCGCAATTTGCGTCATCAATCCATTAATTTCAACCTCTGCTCCATTTGCAACTTGGTCTTGTAAAACAAGATCTTCAGCTAATGTTTCAGAACAAATGTAATCTTTGTTTTGCTCGACTGCATTTACGATTGATTCATCATTTTTTAAGTTAAGTATAATTTTGTCGGTTACTTCTAGTCCGGTTTCTTTACGTATATTTTGAATTCTATTTACCAATTCACGTGCAACACCTTCATTAATTAATACTTCAGTTAATTTTAAATCAAGTGCTACTGTCAATGTAGAATTAGAAGCAACAGTCCATCCTGGGATGTCTTTTGTAGCGATTTCAAAATCTTCTAAATCTAAAGTTAATGTTTTGTTGTCAATTAACAAATCTATTTTACCTGATTGTTCTAATTTAACAATTTCTTCATTCGTTAATTCTGCTGTAGCAGCCGAAATAGCTTTCATTTCTTTTCCATATTTCGGACCTAAAGTCTTGAAATTAGGTTTAATAGATTTCACTAAAAGACTTGATGCTTCTTCGTTTGTTAAAAGTTGAATTTCTTTAACGTTAACTTCTTGTTTCAATAATTCTGATACAGCTTCCAAATTAGCTTTCATCGTATCATTCAATACAGGAATCATTACTTTTTGTAATGGTTGACGTACTTTGTTATCACTCAATTTACGAAGTGATAAAATCATACTTGTCGCCGTTTGTGCTAAATGCGTTTGTTCTTCTAATTCGGTTTTAATCAATGATTCGTCTGCAACGGGGAAATCTGCTAAATGCACAGATTCTGCAGGATTTTTACCTGTAGCTGCATTCAAATCTTTGTACAAACGATCCATGAAGAATGGTGCAATTGGAGAACCTAAAATAGAAACCGTTTCTAAAACTTTGTACAATGTTTGGTAAGCTGCAATTTTATCTTTCGAATAATCACCTCTCCAGAAACGTCTTCTTGATAAACGTACGTGCCAGTTTGATAAATTATCTATCACAAATTCTTGAATAGCACGAGCCGCTTTTGTTGGTTCATAATCTGTTAAAAATGCATCAACTTTTTTCGTTAATGTATTCAATTCAGAAATAATCCATTGATCTAATTCAGCTCTTTCATTTACAGGAATTTCTTCTTCTTCAAATGTAAATCCGTCTACATTCGCGTATAATGCGAAGAATGAATAGGTATTATATAATGTTCCGAAGAATTTACGACGAACTTCGTCAACTCCAGCAATATCAAATTTTAAGTTTTCCCAAGGTTGCGCATTTGCAATCATGTACCAACGTGTTGCATCAGGACCATAAGTTGCCAATGTATCGAATGGATCGACAGCATTCCCCAAACGTTTTGACATTTTTTGACCATTTTTGTCTAATACCAATCCGTTTGACATTACATTTTTATATGCTTTCGAATCAAAAACTAATGTTCCGATTGCATGCAATGTATAGAACCAACCACGTGTTTGATCGACTCCTTCTGCAATAAAATCAGCTGGATACATTGTTCCATTATCAATCAATTCTTTATTTTCGAATGGATAGTGAACTTGCGCATAAGGCATTGCTCCAGAATCAAACCAAACGTCAATCAAATCCGCTTCGCGTTTCATTGGTTTTCCTGATGCAGAAACTAATGTAATTTCATCTACTACATTTTTGTGTAAGTCGATTAAATCATAGTTTTCTTCTGTCATATTTCCAACTTCGAAATTTTGGAAAGGATTAGAAGTCATTACACCTACCGCAACAGATTTTTCAATTTCAGCAACTAATTCTTCAACAGAACCAATTACAGTTACTTCATCTCCTTCTTCAGTTCTCCAAATTGGTAATGGAATTCCCCAATAACGAGAACGAGATAAGTTCCAATCATTCGCATTTTCTAACCAGTTTCCGAAACGTCCTTCTCCAGTCGCTTTAGGTTTCCAATTGATTTCTTTGTTCAATTCAACCATACGATCTTTTACATCCGTTACCTTGATAAACCAAGAATCTAATGGATAATATAAAATAGGTTTGTCTGTTCTCCAACAATGTGGGTAACTGTGTTTATATTTCTCTACTTTGAAGGCTTTGTTTTGCTCTTTTAATAAAATCGCGATTTCTACATCAACCGATTTTTCAGGAGCAGTTCCATCATCGTAATATTCATTTTTTACATATTTACCTCCATAACCTTCTGGTAAATCAGCCACAAAACGACCTTGTAAATCTACTAAAGGAACAGCATTTCCATGCGTATCTAATACCAACATTGGTGGAACACCAGCATCTTTTGCAACGCGCGCATCATCAGCACCAAAAGTAGGCGCAGTGTGTACGATACCTGTACCATCTTCTGTTGTTACGAAATCTCCAGGAATTACTTGGAAAGCATTCTCTGCATTTTCGTAAGGCAACGCCCAAGGTAATAATTGTTCATAACGAGTTCCAACAAAATCAGCACCTTTGTATTCTCCTACAATTCTATAAGGAATTGTCTTATTTCCTGCCGCATAAACTTTGAAATCTTCTTCTGTTTCTGCTAAGAAATATGGTTTACCGAATTGTTTAGAAACCAATGGTTTTCCTAAAATTACGCGAATTGGTTCGAATGTATATTGATTGAATGTTTCAACTACAACATAATCGATATTTGGACCAACTGTTAACGCTGTATTTGATGGCAACGTCCAAGGTGTTGTTGTCCAAGCTAAGAAATACACATCTCCATCAAAATCATTAAATAAATCTGTCGAATCTTTCTTTACTTTAAATTGAGCAACAATCGTTGTATCTGTAACATCTTGATAAGTTCCTGGTTGATTTAACTCGTGTGAAGATAAACCTGTACCAGCTTTCGGAGAATATGGTTGAATTGTATAACCTTTGTACAACAAATCTTTGTTATAAATTTGTTTCAACAACCACCAAACAGACTCCATATATTTTGGTTTATACGTGATATATGGATCTTCCATATCCACCCAATAACCCATTTTTTCAGTCAAATCATTCCACAAATCAGTGTAACGCATTACTGTACGTTTACAAGCTTCGTTATATTCTTCAATTGAAATTTCAGTTCCAATATCTTCTTTGGTAATTCCTAATTCTTTCTCAGTTCCCAATTCTACTGGTAAACCGTGCGTATCCCAACCCGCTTTACGAAAAACTTGTTTTCCTTTCAAGGTTTGATAACGACAAAATATATCTTTGATAGAACGTGCTAAAACGTGGTGAATCCCTGGCTTTCCGTTTGCAGAAGGAGGACCTTCATAGAACACAAAAGATGGATTTCCATCACGCGTAGAAATACTTTTCTCGAAAACATTATTTTGTTTCCAATCTTCTAACGTTTCTTTTGAGACTTGTACCAAGTCTAAGTGCTTATATTCTCTAAACTTTTTTGCCATCGAATTCTTTCTTATTTCTTCTAAATCAAGGAGTGCGAATATAAGAAATTTTTACATATTTTTATTGTTATAGAAACGAAAATCATATTAATAATTGCTTAAATTTATCCCAATATTACAGATTTAACAATTCTTGAATAAAAATCAGATGATTTCAGATTTAATTCAGGATTAAACAAATAATTAACAACAATTTTTAAAGATATTTTTTCGATGAAAAAAGGCTTCAAATATTACTCAATTCTATTTCTAATTTTGCTTTTTGCAAGTTGTTCCAAAAACGAAGATTATACGGTTTTGATTCCTACAGATGTAGATTTTGTTGCGTTGATAAATCCAAAATCAATTGCAGAAAAAGGTAATTTTCAGAAATTAGAACAATATAAAATTTATCAATTAGCCGAAGGCGAACTTAAAAATCAAGACCCAACTTTTGATCAATTATTAAATGATATTAAAAACAATCCAACTTCTTCGGGAGTAGATATCATCAGTCCTATTTACCTTTTTGGGCAAAAAATTAATGGAAAAAATATGGTTGCGTTAATTACAAATATGCGCGACAAAGATCAATTTGAAAAACATTTATCAACGATTTACAAAGGTTTATACAAAAAAGAAATTTCGTTTGAAAAGAAAGATGGCTTTACGACTATTTCTGGATTCAATAAACCGTTTATAGCTTGGAACAAATCTCAATTTTTATTGATTGTTTCTGAATTTGGTGTTGGAGAAAAAGCGATTCAAGATTATTTCACGAAAATTATCAATGATAAACATTCACTTGCGAAAGAAAATAACAGCTTTGGAGATTTTGTCAAAAACTCGCAGGATATCAACATTTGGTACACTGGAAATTTCTTGAAAAACTTCTCGAAACATGAAAGTTCTGAAAAGAAAAACCTTGATTTCACAAAAAGTTCTTGGGTCAATTTTATTTCATTTACTTCGGACGGAATTAGTTTCACTCAAAAATTTCATCCAGATGCGATTACAAAAGTTGAATTGCAAAAACATCCAATGTGGAAATCAAAAATCAATACTGATTTTTTCAAGTATTTTCCTGCGCAAAGTTACATGAATATTGGACTTGGAATTTATCCTGCCAACACGCGTTATGTGTTCGAAAATCAGAATTTCTTGACTACTTTTTTAGAACAATATGAAATTGATTTGAACAAATTAGAACAAAGTTTTGAAGGCGAAGCTTTGTTTAGTGTTTATGATTTTGAGATCGGAAAAGCATTCAATCCAAATGATTTTTTTGGTAAGAAAGAAGCTTTTATCAAGCAAGTTGTTTATCCGCAATTTGTTTTGGGAGGAAAAATGAAAAACGATCTTTTCTTCAACGAATTTATTAAATCTCATCAAGAAAATATTCAGAAAATTGGACCGTATTACATGTTACCAATTTCGACAAATATGAAGATTTATATGACATACAAAAACAATTTGATGTACATTACAAATAATCAATCGATCATGAATCAATATTTGAACAATATGGTAAGTTCTTCAAATTTTGTCACAACAGGATACGCTACAAACGCTTCAAATCCAATGTTTGGTTACGTGAATCTAAATTTTGATCAATATCCAAAAGAAGTTCAAAAATATATTTATCAACAAATTCCGTTCGGAAACACGAAAGAAATGCAAACGGTTTTATCTTATTTTGATCACATCGATTACCGCGTTTCGAATGAATACACAAAAACAGGAAAAATACATATGAAAAAGACGGATAAAAATAGTTTGGAAGTGATTTTCTTACTTTTGGACCAAGCTTATTCACTATTTTTCAATCAAGCTGCACAACAAAATGGAAATTAAAATCAGTCAACTTGTTCCGCATCCTTTGAAAGAATTTGGGTTCGAACAATCTGAAATTTGGAAAAATACATACACTTTTTCAAGCGGAAATATTTATCAAATCGTTGCACATTCTGGTGTTGGAAAATCGACGTTGATTAATATTTTGTACGGTGATAGAAAAGATTATGACGGAGAAGTTTTGTTTGATGGACAAAATATTAAGAATTATTCTTTGAATGATTGGACAAAAATTAGACGCGAAAAAATTGCGTATGTTTTTCAAGGTTTGCATTTGTTTGAAGAATTAACTTTGATGGAAAATATCCAATTAAAAAATGTATTAACACAACATCAATCCGAAAATCAAATTATTGAATGGATTGAAAAAGTTGGTTTAAAAAGTCATTTACATCAAAAAGCGATTCATCTTTCTTATGGTCAACGTCAACGAATTGCTGTGATTCGCGCACTTTGTCAACCATTTGATTTTCTACTTTTGGACGAACCTTTTAGTCATTTAGATGAAATAAATCAACAACTTCTGATTGATTTGGTTACCGAAGAAGCCACAAAAAATAACGCTGGAATTATTTTTACAAGCTTACACGAAATTCACGATAAACGCCTTACAAATGTCATTCAACTCTAAAAATTTAATCGAAAAATTAGTTCGTAAAAACTTAAGTTTCTTACGAATTATAACGTTTTGTTTTTTCTCTATTATCGGTTTTTTCATCTTACTTTTAGCAGGAACAATTTATTTGGATTATGCCAAAAATTTTGGAGAAGATAGTTCAGTTTGGAAAGCAAATTATGTGGTCTTAAACAAAAAAATATCGTCTTTACAAACGTTGACTGGAGAAAAACCAAGTTTTAGTGAAAATGAAATTAACGATTTGAAATCGCAAAATTTTGTAGCAAAAGTCGGAACATTCAAAAGCAGTCAATTTCCTGTGAAATTACAAGTTGGTGGAGTTGCTGGAATTCGTGGTTTTTCGACTGATTTATTTTTTGAATCTGTTCCAGAAGATTTCATTGATGTAAAAGAATCAGATTGGAAATGGCAAGAAGGACAAGATTTTATTCCGATTATTATTCCGAAAAGTTATTTGAATTTGTACAATTTCGGTTTTGCAACAAGTCAAGGTTTACCACAAGTTTCGGAAGGATTATTTACTAAAATTCCTTTTCAATTGGTTTTAGGAAAAGGAGAAAATCAGAAAGTATATCAAGCAAGAATTGTCGATTTTACAACAAAAATTAATACGATTTTAGTTCCTGAAAACTTTTTGGAATGGGCAAATCAAACTTATGCACCTCAAAAAAATACAGAACCTTCACGAATTGTTGTTGAAACGAAATCTCAAGGAGATGAAAATGCTTCAACTTATTTTGAGCAACAAAATTATGATATCAACAAAGATGAATTGAAAAATAATGAATTGACGTATTATTTAAAATTAGCTTTTTCCTTGGTTTTATTTATTGGTTTAATCATTGTTTTTGCAGCGATTTGGTTGATGATTATCAATTTTCAATTGATGATTGAAAAGAACAAGCATAAAACGAAAGATTTATTTTTGATTGGTTACAACATCAATCAATTGACTCGTCCGTATCTTAAATTTTCGATTATATTTATGTTAATCAGTTATCTCATTTCGATTCCATTGGTTTATTTTGTTTTGGATATTATCAAAGAAAAAGTCGGAAAATTTATGGCAACAGAAACTTCTCACGTTTGGGAAGTGATCGGTTTTGGATTAATCATCGTGATTATTTTATTCATCATTAATAAAATAATTTTGACACAATCGATCAAAAAAATTGCATTGAAAGATTAATGCTAAATATTATAAAAACATAAAAAAGGATTCTGAAAAACTCAGAATCCTTTTTATTTATACTTAAATATTCTCGATTAGAACGAATATCCAACTCCTACAGAAAACGAATGATTTTTTACATCACCAACTTCTACATTGTTGTTGTTATTATCTCCTATTTTAGTTAATCCCATATAGTATCTCGCTCCAACATTGATATTATCTGTTACATTATATCCCAAACCAAAGTTAACACCGAAATCAAAATCTTTTACATTATCTTTAATGTCAGTTTTTTCTTCCGTATTGTACACCGTGTTGTTTACATAAGTACTAACTTGCGTTTTATTACTCGCATATACATTGTATCCAAATTGAGGTCCAGCCTCTATATTAAAGCGACTTCCAGCAGGATAAAATTGAAGCATTACTGGAACTTGAATATAATCTAAAGTCGTTTTATTGTAATTTTTGACCGTCGTGTTTCCAACTTCTGTTACGTCAGTTTTTTCTCGTCCCCCCATTCGTGTAAAATTAACCTCTGGCTGAACTGCAAACTGTTCTGTAATTGGAAAATGTCCATACAAACCAGCTCCAAAACCAACCTTATAATCATTATTGTTCACGTCTTTCCCGTTAAATGAAGACATATTTACACTTGATTTAATACCAAATTGTGCAGATGTTGTTTTTTCTTGTGCGCTCAAACTAACAACTCCTAACATTGCAGCAGCAATAAAAAATAATTTTTTCATCTTTTTAAATTTTATAGTTCTAATTATGATGCATTCATAATTTCAAGTGCTGTGCCAAATAATGTTAAAACAACACTTTAACAATCTTAAAACAATGATTAACAATGGTTTTAATTCAAATATTTAACATTTAAAGAATTGAATTAAAATAAAAAAGCTACATCTTTCGATGTAGCTTGTATCAAGTATAAGTTGTTCTTGTTATTAGAATTTATAAGCAAAACCTAAAGAAACTACATCTGCATTAAATTTTTTACCATCAAAATACTCGTTATTTGTAGCAATTCCTTTATATCCTGCATAAACATCAAAATTAGCTGCAGAATAACCTAATTTAGGTTGCCAAAATAAACCTCCATCCATTTCACTTTTCGTAGCAATTGCGTAACCTAAATCCGCACCAATGAATACATTATTTTTAAATTCATATTTCGCTGTAGCTGCTAATGGAATAAAACCAAAATCATCTACACCATCTTTTCCTATAAAATGATCATATCCCGCTTTAGCTCCTAATTTAATATTACTTGCAACCGGATGTAAATACGCTACATCAGCTCCTAGGTTAAAAGACGAAACATCTGATGCATTTCCTACTGGAATACCAATATGAACACCACCTTCAATACCTGTTGTTTGAGCTGAAACTCCAATCATACCTGCTACTGCGAAAGCAGCTGTTAATAATACTTTTTTCATTTTTATAATATTTTAAAATATTTACAATTTTGTTAAACTTATTTGTATAATTTCAATTTGTGTGCCAAACTCCAAAATTCAATAATGATAAAACATATTAAAATTAACAATTACTTAATATTCAAAACTTTATTATACAAAAAAAGCTCCAAAATAATTTTTGGAGCTTTTCTGTTTTTATTGATTTGACTTATTGTCCGACCATTTTGTATAAAATATTCTGTTGTTGTTTCGCATAATTGGTATCAATTTCTGCTGCTACACCAATCATTTCGTCTAAATAATTAAACTGATTCATGATTTTTGCTTGATCAGCTGCATCAACTTTTCCATCCGCAATAACTTCTTTATATAAGGTTTCGAATTTCTTTAAAACAGGATTATAAGCAGATTCGAAAACTTTCAATGCTTTTTCTTTGTCACCTCTTTCACCTAAAGCGGAAGCTTCATTGTAGATTGACATCATCAAATCATTTTTAGCCGCGGCTAAATCTGAACCAATTGAATATCCTTTTCCTGAAGGTAACGACTCGAAGAAAGCAATTTTTGCATTCGCTTCTTTACGAACATGTGCAAACAATTCTTGTGCTTTTTTATCCTCACCAGCTTTCAAATAAATTCCAGCAATTCTACTCACTCCATAACCAATATCGTATTTCGCTAAAGCAGGAATTTCTAACATCACTTTGTCTAAAACTGCAATCGCTTCTTTTTTGCGTCCAGCATTCAATAAATCATCTGCCAAACGAACTGCAGTATTTCTATAAGAAGATGTGTAATTACGCTCTGTCAAACTAAATGACGCATCATGATTATTATATCCAGACCATTTATATGAATTAAATGTTCTTAACAACATATCATTATCAGAAGCTCCAATAATTCCTCCTTTACCAAAAGGTGTATAAATAGGAACTAATTTATAACTCATTCCAGCATTCAATAAATAATCATTCATGTAGAATGTATTTTCAGGATCAGAAATTCCTCCTCCACTAAAGTAGATAGGACGATCCCAATTGTATTTCGCCATCATTGACAACAACAACAAATTGTTTTTGAATAAACTTGACGCTTTGATATTAATTGTGATTGAATCAACCATTTTATCTGCATCTTTTGCACTTACAATTCCGTATTTTAGCGCATTTGCTTTATTTACAGGAACAACAATTTTTGAAACAGGTAAATAATTTGCTCCACCAATTGGATAACCAAAATAATCTGCTAAAGCTTGTTTCTCTGGTGATTTATTATCTAAAATAAAATCCATCGCTTCTTTAGCTGTCATACTATCTGTTGTGATATATTTTTGTAAAGGTTTTAAACTTTTATAAACTGACATCACTTGATTTGGATCAATTTCAGGATCAGATAAATATTGAGCAACTTGTTCAATTGGCATTTGACTTAATGTTTCCAAAGTTTGATTAGATCCTGATTTGATGAAACTATTCAATTGATCAAAAATATTTTTGATAGAACCTCCTACCACAAAAATTTGATCGTTAGTTCCAGATTGATAATCTTTCGGTTTCAAATCACTTGGAAGAGGCGCTGCATTGTACGTTCTACGTAACAATTGTTCTAAATTCCATGGAGAAGCAGCCAACGTTAAATTCGCAATTTTTACATCATCACGGAAATTTTCGGTTTCTTGTAATCCCCAAAGTGGATAAGTATCATTGTCACCATAGACAAAAAGAATAGCGTTTTTATCGAGCGGATTCAGATAATTGTAAGCTAAAGAATAAGCTACAGAACGCTCTGAACGATCGTGATCATCCCAGTTTTGAGCTCCCATTAAAATTGGAATACCAGCTAAAATAACAGTCGTTCCAATTGCTAAAGATGGTTTCAATTCTTGCTTCATCAATTTCTGAAGTAATAAATAAACTCCTTGTACACCCAATCCTGCCCAAATCGCAAATGCATAGAAACAACTTACTAATGCATAATCACGTTCACGAGGTTCGAAAGGTTTTACAGATGTGTAAAAGATGATTCCGACACTTGTTAAAATAAACAATGACAACAATGACCACCAGTTAACAAAATTTCTGTTTAATTGTGTAAATAACCCGATTAAACCTAAGAATAATGGTAACATGAAATATACATTTGTTCCATCATTTCTATATTCATCTGGTAATTTTGATTGATCTCCTAAACGTGGATTATCAATAAATGGAATTCCTGAAATCCAATTACCTTTTGTAATCTCGAAATTACCTTCTAAATCGTTTTGGCGACCAGAGAAATTCCACATAAAGTAACGGATAAACATATAGTTGATTTGGTAATCAATAAAGTAATTAAATTGTTCACCAAATGTAGGTGGTTCGATATCTAAAATCTCACCATATTTCTTAAGTTCTGCAACTTTTAATTGTCTGTTTTGACGTTTCTCAACCAATTGCGCGTACATTTGTTGCGCTTCTTTATCACCCGCATATTGTGCATTCAAAGAGAATTTTGGAAAAGCATAAACTGCCGCATAATTCTCCATCACACCTGGGTCTGGACTAAACATTTTAGGGAAAAACTTCACATATTTATCTTCATATGTATAATCTAAACGATCCGAAACTTTCAAATATTTTCCTGTACGTTTATCCTTAATATATTCAGAACTACGAACTGTACTTTCTGGTGCTCCGTTAGTATCACGCTTGATTCCGTCACTTGCAATATGAGCCGTAAAAACTGGTCCGTACATCACAGGCCAAGAACCATATTGTTCACGATTAAAATAATCTAAAACACCCAAAGCTGTATCAGGATCATTCAAATTCATATGAGGATTTGCGTTTGCACGAATCGGAATAACTAACCAACATGAGAAACCAATCAACATAAAAATCACACACCACGAAATTGTATTCAATAATGCTGAACCATATTTCTGAGTTAATTTAATCGCAAAATAGAAAACTGCAATTAAAATGATAGCGGCGATAATTGTTCCTGAATTAAAAGGCATTCCCAAATTATTTACTACATAAATCTCTGTTCTTCCAAAGAATGTCATCACAACTGGGAAAATTATTTTGAATACAAAAGCTAAAATAATCAACGTAATTACATTTGCGATTAAGAAACTTTTGATTGTAAATCTATATTTTCGAGCATAGTATACAAAACAAACTGCTGGAATTGCTAACATTGCCATTAAGTGAACACCAACCGATAAACCAATCACCAACGAAATAATTACCAACCATTTGTTTCCTCTAGGTGTATCTGCTACTTGATCCCATCTTGTAATCAGCCAAAATAATAGCGCAGTAAAGAAAGATGCCATTGCATAAACTTCTCCTTCTACCGCAGAAAACCAGAATGTGTCGCTAAACATAAAAATAGCAGCTCCAACTAATCCACTTCCTAATGTTATAATTTTTTGAGAAGCATTTAGTTCAATCGCATCAACATTCATTGGATCTTGCGTTTTTGCAAACATTTTTCGAGCAAAATATGTAATTGTCCAAAACAAAAACATAATTGTTCCTGCACTATACAAGGCAGATGTACTGTTGATTAATATGGCGTATTTGCTTCCGTCACCAAAAGCTAAACCAGACCAAACTGCTCCCATTATTTGGAACAAAGCTGCTCCTGGTGCATGCGTTATTCCCAATTTTGCTGATGATACAATGTACTCACCACAATCCCACAAACTCAGGTAACGTTCCATCGATGCCAAATACAATATTGTCGCTATCAAGAACATCGCAACACCCAAGATGTTGTTCCACTTTTTGAAATTTATATCCATTTTGTTTTAATAAACTATCTTGCGAAAATAAGATAAAAAATTGATATAGCTTAGGATTGAAATGATTAAATTCTGATTAGAATCTCATCTAAACAATATAGATTTATCGAATATTTTAAAATTAATTTTAAATTTTCTAATCGATTCATTTACATATTAACAAAACATCAAATCCTTCAAAATTAAGATACATTTTCTCAAATAGTTTTGATTCTAAACTTTTTTCATCTAAATTTGCAATGCAAAAAGCAATGCCTTTAACAGACAAAATTCTACAAACGGGCTTCACTTTTGACGATGTGTTATTAGTGCCTGCCTACTCAGAGATATTACCGAACCAAGTATCTCTACAAACAAGATTCACAGACAATATCACCCTTAACATTCCGATAGTTTCTGCAGCAATGGATACTGTATCCGAAGCAAGATTAGCTATTGCATTAGCGCGTGAAGGAGGTTTATCTTTCGTGCACAAAAATATGTCGATCGAAGAACAAGCGAATGAAATTGATATGGTAAAACGTTCGGAAAACGGAATGATTTCTGATCCAATTACTTTATCTCGTCATCACAAGTTGCAAGATGCAGTAAACTTAATGGAGAAATACAAAATCTCTGGTTTACCAGTTGTTGAAGAAGATAGAACATTGGTTGGAATCATTACAAATCGTGATATTCGTTACCAAGAAAACTTCGATCAATTGGTAGAAGACGTGATGACAAAAGAAAATATCGTAACTTCTGATATTGATACTGACCTTAAGAAAGCAAAAGAAATTCTTTCTCGTTACCGCATCGAAAAATTACCAATCGTTGACGAAAACAATAAATTAATTGGATTAATCACGATTAAAGATATTGACAACTTAACAGAATTCCCTAACGCATGTAAAGACACAAAAGGTCGCTTACGTGTTGGAGCAGGTGTAGGAGTTGGTGCTGATACATTAGAACGTGTTCAAGCTTTAGTAAACAAAGGTGTTGATATCGTAGCGTTAGATTCTGCTCACGGACATTCAGCTGGAGTTATTAGTAAAGTTGCTGAAGTTAGAAATGCTTTCCCTGAATTAGATATTGTTGGAGGAAACATTGTAACTGCAGAAGCTGCAAAAGCTTTGATTGATGCTGGAGCAAATGCTTTAAAAGTTGGTGTTGGACCAGGATCTATCTGTACAACTCGTGTTGTAGCTGGTGTTGGTGTACCTCAACTTTCTGCTATTCATGATGTACATTCTTACGCTAAAACAAGAAACGTTTCGATTATTGGAGATGGTGGAATCAAATTATCAGGTGATATTGTAAAAGCGGTTGCTGCTGGTGCAAACTTGGTGATGTTAGGAAGTTTATTCGCTGGAACAGATGAAGCGCCAGGAGAAGAAATTATTTTCCAAGGTCGTAAATTCAAAGCATATCAAGGAATGGGTTCTTTAGCTGCTATGAAACGTGGTTCTAAAGATCGTTATTTCCAAGCTGATGCGAAAAAATTAGTTCCAGAAGGAATTGAAGGTCGTGTTCCTCACAAAGGTTCTATTGCAGAAGTTGTTTACCAATTATGTGGTGGATTACGTGCTGGAATGGGATATTGCGGAACTCCAACAATTCAAGATTTAATTGAAAACGGAAAATTTGTACGTATCACAGGTGCTGGTTTACACGAATCTCACCCACATGATGTTGTCATTACAAAAGAGGCTCCTAATTATTCGAATTAAGAATTATCAATATATTAAACAAAATAGCAAGCCAATTGGCTTGCTATTTTGTTTAATATTCATCTTAAAGCTTGTTCATAAAATCAACAAGTTTAATTTTATCTTTCTCTAAACTTAGATTCAAATTATTCTTATTTACAAAATCTACTAATTCAGGACTATTTTGAATTTTATTTAATTGTTTTTCATTTGTAGGAAACTCATAAAACTTATCTTCTTTATATCTAATCAAATATAAATCACTATCATTTACTAATGAAAATTTTGTATTTGCTTTATTGGCATTATTTTTAAATTCTCCATGAGTTATTATCTTTTTATTTCTTTTATACAAAGAAAATTTATCTTTATCATATACCAAAACTTCTAAATAACCTTCAATTTTACCATTTTTAGTAGGATATTTAAGAAATTGATATTGAGTTAACGGAAAATAAATCATCAACTCAGGAACTTTGGTTAAATTAAAAATTTTACCTTCTTTTTCAAATTCCATCTCATCTGAATAAGCATTATATCTCAATTTAGAAAAGTCAAGATTAAACCCTTTAATCTCTATGTCTTCAAAATTTGGATTAAAATATTGGCTTCCTTCGTATTGTTCTATGACTTCACCTTTATTTCTTAAAGCAATTTCATTTTGAATATTACTTATTTGATGGGATATTCTTTCATTTAAAGTTCTATCAACCCCATCTGTTAATAAATTTTGTTGAGCATTGACACCTAAACAAAAAGAAGCAAAAAAACAAAATATTTTAATTTTTAACATACTCATAATATTTACTATCCAATATACAATTTATTTCATTAAAAATCAATAAAATAAAAAAAGCAGCAAAAATAATTTTGCTGCTTTTATAAAGAAAATGGATATTATATTATTTAGTCATCCACCATAATTTTCCATTAATTGGATCCTTTCCGCCATAAGCTGAAACTGCTTCATTCCAATTTGTAGTATTAAGAGTTTGTTCACCTAATGGATATGAAATTCTATACGGAATATCAGTCATACCTGCTACTAATGGAGTGAATACGTATGGAGTACCATCTATTTCATATCCAGTTTGACCAGGTAATAATAAAATACTACCATTAGGATATCCTGTACGTCTATATTCTACCCAAGCAGTTTGAGGCTGCATATACAAAGCAATATACTTTTGAGTAATTACATTTTCTTTATTTGCAGCTGGTAATGCAGCTACATAAGCATCAATTTTAGCTTGATCTACTCCCCATTTTTGCATAGATGCTATCACACCATTCACATAATTAGTTTGGTTCCAACCATTAGCTTCTGATAACAAGAATTCTACTTCAGAGTATTCCATTAAAACCTCAGCATAATCTGCAGAGAAAATAGTTTTTGAAAATGGAGATACTTTAGATACCTGATTATTTGATGATAAACGATCAGAAGGTAATCCATAAGGAATTCCTTGATATTTTGTAATATCATCCGTTTCTACATAGTTACCTGAACCAGCGTTAGCTTTTGATGTTCCTAAAGGTGCAGCATATTTTTGTAAACGTGGATCAACTCCATAATTACCAGATTGTCCTTTTAATAATCTTATTAATTGATTATTCACATAGAAGTCATTTCTATTTCTTACAAAAAATTCACTCCAAAATGGAGAACCTTCCACAGCCGATGTTCCATAATGTTGCAAAGCATTGTCTTCATTTGAGGTAAAAATTCCTTTTGCAATAGCATCTTGCATTTCAGCTTTCGCTTCAGGATATACATCTTTAATTTGGTTAGCAATTCTTAAACGTAACGAGTTTGCAAATTTTTTCCATTTAGATGCATCTCCAAAATAAATTTGGTCACCAATTTTATTCTCAGGACTTGTAAATACATTCTTTTCAGTAATATCCAATTGCGCTTCAGCTTCTTTTAGCTCTTGTAACAAATTTTTAAAGATAACTTCTTGCTTAACATATTTAGGTTGAGCATACGTATCAATTTGTAAAGCTTGAAAATCTGGATTCTTTGCACCACTTAATGACCAATAAGGTACATCACCGAAATAATTTGTCAAATCCAAGAATTCGTAAGCCATCATAATACGTGCTACAGCAATCTGTGTATCAACATCTCCGTAAGCAGCTTGTTGTGGTCCTAAAACAGGATCTGTACAAATACTTATTACCTTTTTTAAGTTAGATAAAGATCGATAACTTGCGTTCCATGCTTGATCTCCTGTTGTCGTACGATAAGCGTATTTATCCTCTTCTGTATAGTTTCTCTGTGCTGAATATTGTACCCAAGGTAATAACATACGTCCTGATACCCAACCATCTCTCATCTCATCTACAAATATTTTTGTAGCAATAGGAAAAATCGTATAAGTTGGTGCATTTTCAGGTGCATTTGGACTGATATTCATTTCTTCAAATCCATTATCGCAAGAAGATAATAAAGCACTTCCTAGTAATGCTGATAATATAATTGTTTTATTGATTCTCATAATAATTTAATTTTTAGAATTGTAACTTAAGATTCATACCATAAGTTCTTGTAGATGGTAAAGACCCTCCTTCAATACCTTGTATATTTCCAGAACCATAAGAAGCCATTTCAGGATCAAATCCTTTTTTATCTAATCCCCATGTAGCTAAGTTTCTACCAAATGCAGATACAGTAACGTTAGCAAAAGGCCCTGCCCATTTTTTAGGGAAAGTATACGATAAAGTTACTTCACGTAATTTGATGTAGTCTGCATCAAAAACATTTTGGCTATCTACACCATTATAATATGCTTTATAATAATCGTAAGCAGAAACTTCAGTTGTGTTTTTAACATATGATTTTGTTCCTTCATCCCACATTACACCATCTGCAACAACTCCATTCTCACGAACTCCATTAGCCGCGGTTTCTTCTAACATTCCAGAGTACATACCCCACATATGAGAAGTAGAGAAGAAATTACCTCCTTTTTGAATGTCAATTAAAGCTGATAAAGCAACACCTTTGTATGTAAATGTATTTCTAATACCCATGTTATAATCAGGAATAATTGATCCTAAATTCTTAACTTCAGATTTTTCATAGAATCCATTTGCATCTACTACTTTATTACCTTGATCATCATAAACAAAGTCTGTACCCATAATCTGTCCATACTGTTGACCAGATATAGCCCAAAGTTGAACACTAAATGGAGCATTAGTTAAGTTGTATGAATCCATTTCATCAGAAACTTTAACTACTTTATTGTTGTTCTTCGCAAAGTTCCAAGTTACTCTCCACTCAAAATCTTGATTTCTTAATGGAACGATATTTACTAATGCTTCTACACCTTCGTTAGTCATTTCTCCAGCATTTAACCATTTGTATTCATATCCTGTTGACCATGAATGTTGAACCGGCACTAATAAATCTGTACGTTTTTCGTTGTAATAAGTCACATCAAAACCGAAACGATTATTAAACATAGATGCTTCTAAACCAACTTCCCATGTATCTTTAATCTCAGGTTTTAATAACGGATTCATCTTAGTATTTGACTGAATAAATGTAGGCGTTCCATTAAAGTTTATACTTGAACCTAATACATCCCCTGTTTGATATGGAGTTAAATCAGATGAAACTTGCGAAACACCTGCTCTTAATTTACCAAAATTTAACCAACTTGGTTTAAATACTTCAGAGAATACAAAACTCCCTGTGACAGATGGATAAAAATAACTATTATTTATTATAGGTAATGTTGAAAACCAGTCATTACGGCCCGTTGCCTCTAAGAATAACATATTCTTATATCCCAAAGAGATCATACCATATATAGAGTTCACTTCTGAAGTTTCTCTAAAACTCGATGTTGTTGGATTATCTAAACTATTTCCAATAAAATAATAATTAGGAACAACTAATCCACCATTTGTAGAAGATGATAATCTACTTTGTGTTTTGTGTCTTCTGTTCACCCCTGCAAAAGCATTTAAGGAGAAATCCCCCCATTTTTTATCAAAATGTAAGCGTCCTTCGTAGTTCATCTCTGTAAATTTATAATAAGCTTCAGAGTATTTAGACATTGCTTGAGAACCTACAGCTACACGTTCAGAAATTTGCATATCATATGTGTCTCCCATTACATTTGCAATTGCATATAATCCTGGTGCGATGTCATATTTAAATTCCACATTTCCGTAGAAACGATCTCTTTTATCTTTTGATGTATTTTCATTCACTACCCAGTATGGATTATCAGAATAAGCTGGTGTAGCGTCATCCCAAGAAGTTCTATTCCAAGAACGTTGGTTACCATTCGCTAATTTATAATCTTTAAGTTGATTATAATCCAATTGTCTTTGCCCCCATTGGAACATTTTTTGAGCTACTGAGTTATCTCCATATCCAACCTCTGGTCTATTGAAACCGTCAGTTCTAGTATAAGTTAAATTAGTTGTTACAGTAAATACATCACTAAATTTATTTGATAAGTTAATACTTGCTGTCGTTTTCTCTAAACTAGAATTTGGAACGATACCTGTTTGGTTAACATTAGATAACGAAACTCTTAAATTAGTAGCCTCATAAGATTTTGTAAACGATACACTATTCGTATATGCGACTCCTGTATTAAAAAATGACTTTACATCATTTTTTGAAGCTTGCCAAGGAGTTGTTTTCATGTAATCGCTAGCAAATTCAGGATCAAAAGCATACCATTGTAAAACTTCTTGATTGTTAAATCTTGGTCCCCAAGATTCATCTGTAGCATAATCTACAACTTGATAATCTTTACCTCCTATGTTAACTGTTTCAAATTCACTTGAACCTCCACCTCCATATAAACTTTGTAATTTTGGAATTTGGTTAATAGACTCAAAAGCAACACCTGTATTTACAGTAATTTCTTCTCTACCTTTTTTACCAGATTTTGTTTTGATCATAATTACCCCATTCACAGCACGAGAACCGTATAAAGCTGATGCAGGTCCTCCTTTTAAAACGTTTATAGACTCTACATCATCTGGGTTAATATCAAACGCTCCATCACCATAATCACGACCTCCGCCACCACGCTGAGTATTTGTATCATTAACATTATTATTAGCTAATGGAATACCATCAATAACTATTAAAGGTCTATTTTCTCCTGTAATAGATCCAATACCTCTTAACGTAATACGTGTAGAACCTCCTAAAGATGAAGGTGCAGTAATTTGTGCTCCAGCCACGTTACCAGATAAAGATTGTAACGCGTTACTTCCTCTACCTGCCTGAATAACATCTCCTTTTACTTCTTGAGATGCATATCCTAATGATCTTTTATCACGAGTAATTCCTAATGCTGTTACTACAGCCCCTTCTAACTCTACCGTTTCAGAAGGCTTAAGAGTTACTTTATATTCTGAACCAGTACCAACTGAAAAAGTTTGAGTTGGCAATCCCATTGCTTCTACTGTTACTAAATCTCCTTGCTTAGCTTCAATACTAAACACCCCATTTTCGTCAGTGTAAGCTTCTTTTCCTGATGTTGTTTTTACAACAGCATCAGCTACTGGAAGTCCATCAGAGTCTGTTACAGTTCCTGTAACTGTCTTTTCTTGCGCATATAAAGAAGCTCCTAAAAGAAGTCCTCCTAATACAAACAAGTTTTTTAAATTTCTCCTCATCTGTTAAAACATTTTTAAAACTTTCATAAATTTAAGATTTCTCTAACATTTACAAAATTTTTTTATGCTAAATTTTGATAACTTTGTTAAAAAAATAAAAAATTGTATAAAGTTTTATCAAATCACGAATATGAAATAGGTTGTGATGAAGCAGGAAGGGGTTGTTTGAGTGGTCCTGTTGTAGCAGCAGCCGTTATTTTGGGAAATGATTTTGAAAATGAAATTATTAATGATTCAAAACAATTATCTGAAAAGAAAAGAAATTCGTTGAGAACATTTATAGAAGAAAATGCTAAATATTGGGCAATTGGAATTGTTTGGCCGAATGAAATAGATAAAATAAATATCTTAAACGCTAGTTTTTTAGCTATGCATCGAGCTATTGATCAATTAGATTGTCCGAAAGATTTGATTGTTGTTGATGGAAATCGTTTTAATAAATATCATGATGTCCCACACAAATGTATTATAAAAGGTGATTCAAAATATATGAATATTGCGGCAGCATCTATTTTAGCAAAAACGTATCGTGATGAATATATGGAAAAAATCCATGAAGAATTTCCAATGTACGATTGGAAAAAAAATAAAGGTTATCCAACAAAAGCTCATCGATTAGCAATAAAAGAATTTGGAGCTACTCCTTATCATAGGATGACATTTAAGTTATTACCAGATCAATTAAGTTTAGATTTATAGAAAATAAAAACGAGAGCATTATATAAATGTTCTCGTTTTATATATATAATATAACGTTATTCTAAATCCTCACAACATCTGGAACTAATATCTCATATTTTCCCCCGTTTCGCATGACATCACGAACAATACTTGAACTGATGTAAGCTTTCCCAGAAGATGTCAATAAAAAGATTGTTTCGATATTATGATTTGTAATTGCTCGGTTTGTGTGCGCAATCGCTTTCTCAAATTCGAAATCGGCTGGATTACGAAGTCCACGTAAAATAAATTGTGCATTTACTTTATCACAAAAATCTACAGTCAGACCTTTATAAGCAATCACTTCTACATTTTCGAATTTCGCAACCGAATCTTCAATAAACTTAATTCTTTGCTCCAAAGAAAACATATAATTCTTCGATGAATTTGTTCCAATAGCAACAATAATTTTGTCAAATAAAGGAACTGCACGCTCTATAATATCTAAATGCCCTAAAGTAATTGGATCAAAAGACCCAGGAAATACGGCTACTCTATCCATGCTGAAGGTCTATTTAAAGCAAATTCTATTTCACTATCCATCAAATCTTCCAATGCAATTCCTGCATGAGCAGCTTGCTGAGGAAAAATACTTGCAGGAGAAAAACCTGGCAACGTATTCATTTCAATAAAATGCGGTTCTCCATTTACAATAATATATTCTGAACGAGAAAATCCAGACATATTAATACATTTATATGCTTTAGCTGCAATTTCTCTTACTCTTGCTTCAACTTCTGGCGTTAAACGAGCTGGCGTAATTTCGTCAGACAAACCGTTATATTTTGCATCATAATCAAAGAATTCTGTGTGCGAAACAATTTCCGTAATTCCCAACACCATTGTTTCTCCTTTGTAATTTAAAACTCCAACCGAAACCTCTGTTCCATCTAAGAAAGATTCGATCAAAACTTCTTTATCTTCAAGAAAAGCTTTTTGCATTGCTGCCTCAAATTCTTCTTCTTTATGAACTTTCGAAATTCCTAAACTTGATCCTGAACGATTTGGTTTTACGAAACAAGGTAAACCGACTTGATCGATAATTTCTTTTGCAGAATATTGATCACCTTGATTAATATAAATAGATTTCGCGTGTGGAATTCCATATTTACTCAATACTGCAATACAATCTTTTTTATTAAATGTTAAGGCAGATTGATAAAAAGGGCATCCATTGTATGGTAAACCAATCATTTCAAAATACGCTTGCAAATAACCATCTTCGCCTGGCGTACCATGAATTGTATTAAAAACGACATCAAACGTAATTTTTTCTCCATTTTTTTCAAATGAAAAATCACCTTTATTGATTGGATATTTTTCGCCTTCAATTTCGGCAAACCAACCTTCTTTTAAGATTCGAACCCTTGTTCTGTCGTACTTTTCTGGATTTAGACTTGAGTAAATTAACTCGCAACTTTTCAACGAAATCACGCTTTCATCCGTATATCCACCTGCTACAACTGCTACTCTTAACATGTTTAATTTAAAATTTATTCAAATATAGAACTTTGACATCAATCATAAATATTATTTTTAAACTATATTTGTGCGACAATTTATCATTTCAATGAAAGGAGTAAAATCAATCATTCAAGTTTTGCTGAATGTAGCTATTGTAATAGCGCTATCATTTGGGCTTTACCATTTTATTTTTAACGTTTGGTTAGATTCGTATACAAATCACAATGAATTTGTTGAAGTTCCGGATTTATCTAAAATGAATATTACTGATGCTACAGCTAAGTTAGAAGAACTTGGTTTGACATACGAAGTAGATAGTTCTCGTTTTGATCCAAATACGAAACCTTTTGCAATTATGGATTTTTATCCTGCAGCAGAATCGCGTGTAAAAGAAGGTCGTCGTATCTTTATTAAGTCAAATCCGAAAACATATCGTCCAGTTGAATTACCAGATTTAGTTGGAAAATCAAAACGTTTGGCCTTTACGCAATTAGAAATTTCTGGTCTTAAAATCGGAAAAATCATTTACGAACCAGATTTAGCAAAAGATGCAGTTCTTAAAATATTATACAACGGAAAAATTGTAAAAGCAGGCGAACAATTACCTCGTTTTGCGACAGTTGATTTGGTATTAGGACGCGGAATGTTATCTGGTGTTAGAATGCCTAATTTGGTTAATTTAACATTGACAGAAGCTAAAAAATCAATCAAAGATAATTTCTTCGAGATTGGTCAAATCAAATTTATTGGAGCTTCTCATGATACAATCAACGCAAGAGTTGTTTATCAATTCCCATTTGCTACGGATACTTACGATCAAGGTCAACCAATTGATATTTGGTTATCAACAGAACCTCGCGATAAAATTAGAACGCAGTTAAAAGAATTGGATGTTCAGTACAAAAACTTTGGCGAAGATACAATTAGCGGTTCTCAATATAGAGATATTATAACACAAAAAGCTGAACAGCAGATCAAAGATATGCAACAACAGCAACAACAAAATAATCAGCCTACAGAGCAACAAAAGCCTACAGAAGCGCCTAAAGCTCCAGAAGAGATTATTATAGAATAGAAAGAGAATAAATGACAGAAGATTTAGAAGATTTCTTACAAGAGGAAAACGACAATAAATTATACGAGCATTTTTCAATAACGGTTGACAAAGGTCAATCGTTATTGCGTATAGATAAGTTCTTAATGATTAGAATTGAGAACGCAACAAGAAATAAAATTCAACAAGCAGCCGATAACGGAAACATTTTAGTGAACAATGAATCTGTAAAATCGAATTACAAAGTAAAGCCTGGAGATTTTATTCAGATTATGTTAGAAACTCCTCCACGCGAGAATGAAGTTATAGCAGAAGATATTCCAATCAAAATTATTTACGAAGATGATCAAGTTGTCGTAATTGATAAAGAACCTGGAATGGTTGTACACCCTGGACATGGAAATTATACAGGAACTTTGGTAAATGCCTTAAAGTTTCATTTTGATAATTTACCATCAATGTCAGATCAGATGGAACGTCCTGGTTTGGTACACCGTATCGATAAAGACACAAGCGGACTTTTGGTTATTGCGAAGACAGAAGTTGCGATGACAAGTTTAGCAGAACAATTTGCAGCTCACACAACAGACCGTTTATACAATGCTTTGGTTTGGGGAGTTTTGGCAGAACAAGAAGGAACAATTACAGGACATATTGGTCGACACTTAAAAGATCGTATGCAAATGGCAGTTTTTCCTGATGGAGATCAAGGTAAACATGCTGTGACACATTATAAAGTAATGGAGAATTTTTCTTATGTTACATTGGTCGAATGTAAATTAGAAACTGGTCGTACACATCAAATTCGTGCGCATTTCAAACATTTGGGTCATCCATTATTCAATGATGCTCGTTATGGTGGAGATCGCATTTTGAAAGGAACAACATTCAACAAATACAAACAGTTTGTTGACAATTGTTTCGCTGCTTGTCCTCGCCAAGCTTTACACGCACGCACATTAGGATTTGATCATCCTACAACAGGAGAACGTATGTATTTCGAATCCCCGATGCCTGCTGATATGATAGATATTTTAGAACGTTGGAGAAATTATTCGGCAAACTCTGTTCATGCAACAGAACCTGAGGAAAAAATTGATCGCAACGCAAAAGAAATGGAATAGATTTATTTTTAATTATAAAGCACTTCTACGGAAGTGCTTATCTATTTCTATATAAAAACTTACACGATTTTAATCAATGAATTTTTCAGAATTAAATATAATTGAACCAATTTTAAAAGCAATTGATGAGGCTGGATATACAGAACCAACCGAAATTCAAGAGCAATCTATTCCTTTAGTTTTAGAAGGAAATGATATTATTGGTTGTGCACAAACAGGAACAGGAAAAACAGCATCTTTCGCAATTCCTATTCTACAAAACTTAACAAATTCTCCGAGTAAAGGAAGAAAAATTAGAACATTAATTTTAACGCCAACACGTGAATTAGCCATTCAAATCAACGAAAGTTTTAAATTATATGGTAAAAATTTACCATTAAAACATTTAGCGATTTTTGGAGGTGTTAATCAAAATCCACAAATTGGAGCCATCAAAAATGGTGTTGATATTTTAATTGCAACGCCTGGTCGTTTGTTGGATTTGATTGGACAAGGACATTTAAAAATTAATCAAATAGAGATTTTTGTTTTAGATGAAGCCGATCGTATGTTGGATATGGGATTTGTTCATGAAATCAAAAAGATTTTAGAAATCATTCCAAAAGAAAGACAATCACTTTTCTTCTCGGCAACGATGCCAAAAAACATTCGAAAATTTTTTCATTCAGTTCTTCGTCGTCCAAAAGAAGTCAGCGTGGCACCTGTTTCTTCGACTGCCGAAACAGTTGAGCAATTTGTTTATCATGTAGACAAAGACATGAAAGTAAAACTTTTGGTTAGCATTTTAAACGAGCATCCAGAAGATCGTACCTTGATTTTTACACGTACAAAACACGGCGCAAATCGTTTGGTAAGACACTTGGAAAAAGCAGGAATCCCTGCTGCGGCAATTCATGGTGATAAATCTCAAAATGCAAGACAACGTGCTTTAAATGATTTCAAAGAAGAAAAATTAAAAGTATTAATTGCCACTGATATTGCTGCTCGTGGAATCGATATTGATCAATTACCTTATGTGATCAATTACGAATTACCGAATGTTCCTGAAACATATGTACACCGAATCGGACGTACTGGTCGTGCGGGACGCGAAGGAAAAGCAATTTCTTTATGTGCTGCTGACGAAAGAGGTGATTTGGCAAATATTGAGAAATTGATTGGTAATTATGTGACGGTGATTAAAACACCAAAAGAGTTTTATAAATTACCTGACGCAAATAGTAACAATAATAATTTCAAGAAAAATAATACAGGTTTTAAACCCAAAAAAGATACGAAACCAAAGAATCCTCATCGAGGAAGAAGAAAATAAAGCAAAAAAAAATCACTTCGAGACGAAGTGATTTTTTTTATATTTTCATAGTTGAGTTAAAATTATTTCTCTTCAGCATATTTATCTACAATCATGCTCAATGCGCCATCAGTTGTAATATTACACGCCGTTCCAAAACTATCCTGCAATGCGAAAATAGTCAAGATCAAAGCTACTCCAGCTTCATCAAACCCTAAAACATTTGAAATTAATCCTAACGAAGCGACAACTGTTCCACCTGGAACTCCTGGTGCACCAACTGCAAAAACGCCTAAAAGCAAAACAAAAGTTACCATTGTTCCTAAATCAGGAATATGACCATACAATACTTGCGAAACCGTCATCACAAAGAAAACTTCTGTCAAAACCGAACCACATAAATGTGTATTCGAGAAAAATGGAATCGTAAAATTAGCAATCGTTGGTTTGATTACTTTACTATCGTCAACTGCTTTCACAGCAATACCCAAAGATGCAGCAGAAGACATTGTTCCAACAGCCGTTAAATAGACAGGTGGATAGTGTTTTAGAAGGTTGATTGGATTTGTTTTACGATAAAGTCCTGCAATTGTATACATTAATGTCATCCAAATAAAATGACCAACAATCACAATCAAAATTACTTTTAAGAAAACGGGTAATTGTTTTTCTATTGAGCCTTCGTAGCTCAAAATGGCAAAATTAGCAGCAATAAAAAAAGGTAAAATAGGAATCAAAACTTTGTTTACCAAAAGAATTACAATGTCTTTGAATTGATCAAAAATCTTTTCTAATTCCTTCGCTTTTGTAATCAAAATCCCCATTCCTAACATCAATGAGATAACCAAGGCAGTCATTACCGAAAATATAGGAGGAATGTCCAACTGAAACAATAATTTTGGAACTTCTCTTAATGAATCGACAGAAGTAGGGACTGATAAATTTGGAATAATTTGATATCCAGCAATCATGGAAAATAATCCCGCTCCTATTGAAGATAAATATGCAATTAATAATGAAAAACCTACTATTTTAGCAGAGCCTTCGCTTAATTTCGTAATTGAAGAAACGATAAAACCAATCACAATTAACGGAACCAAAAAGAAAATTAATTGCCCTGTAAAATATTTTAAGGATAAAACAACTTGAATTGTATTTTCGTTCAGATAATTTCCTAAAACCAAACCGGCAATCACACCCAAAAGCAATCGAAATAATGTATTGCTCGCAATCTTTTTTAACATTTGACACAAAATTTGCGACAAATATAAACTCTATTAATTTAATAGACTAAATATATTTTAGGAAATATTTTAAATCTTTGAAATTATATGAATTAAAAAAAGTTCAAAATAAAAAGAACATTGTCACTCTGAGCCTGTCGAAGAGTCTTTTCTATTTTTTGATAATAAAGGTAAATCTTCAAATCTATTATTAATTAAAGCTTCTTTTTTAGCTCTACTCCAACCTTTCAATTTCTTCTCAAAAATTATTGCATAGTTTACGTCTAAAAATTCTTGATTAAAAACTAGTTCAACTGGTCTTCTCGAAAAAGTATAACTCATAGAATCTATTCCATCGTTATGCTCATTAATTCTTTTTTGGAGATTATTTGTCACCCCTACATAATACGAATTGTCAGAACATTTTATAATGTAGACATAATATATTTTTCTCATAAACAAAGCTTTATTCTTCGACAGGCTCAGAATGACCGCAGTATTATTTTATAATCTTTTTATGTCACTCTGGTTTGCCCAAGAGTCATTATTTTAACACTCCTCTCTCACAAACTGAATTGCTAAATTCAGCGCATTATTGGAAACAATTTTAATGAATTCTTCTCGATCTAAATAGGGATAAAAATATTTTTTATTCAATGTTGAATGACCATTTGTAACAGAAATCCAAACCGTTCCAACTTCTTTTCCGTCTTCGCCTTTGTTTGGACCAGCGACACCAGTTGTAGAAATACTAATATCCGTTTTTAATTGATTTCGAACACCTTTTGCCATTTGTTCAGCAATCTGTTCCGAAACTACTGTAAATTCATCAATGTCAGATTGATTCACATTTAGCAAATTTACTTTTACAGAAGTGTCGTACGAAACAATTGTTCCGAAATAATAAGCAGAACTTCCCGAAACAGACGTGATCAAACTTGCTATATTTCCTCCAGTACAACTTTCGGCAGTCGAAATTGTCAATCCTTTTTCTTTTAAAATATCACCCAAAATTTGCTGCGCATTTCCTGAATTTTCAGAAACTAGAAATTCTCCTGCAATTAATTTGAATTGATTGATTTGATGCTGAATTTCATTTTGTAAAAATTCTTTATCTGTTCCAAACGCTGAAAATCGTAAATCAATAGAAGTTCGATTCGGTAAATACGCCAAATGAATAAATTCGGGCAAATTATTTTCCCATTCTTCTAACAAAATTGCTAAATCACTTTCTGGAATTCCACTCACCAAAATATCACGATGAAAAATAGTTTCTGATTGAAATTGGTTTTGTAATCTCGGAATAATTTCGTCGCGCATCAAACCTTTCATTTCAAAAGGAACACCTGGCAAATTGATAATAATTTTATCATTAATTGTAGTCCAAAGACATGGTGCTGTTCCATATTTGTTCTGAATAAATATAGACTTTTTTGGAATTAACGCTTGATCTTGATTAAGATTATTCAACTCTTTTGAGTAACCTCTGGCAACAAATAATTGAACAATATTTTCTAAAACTTTAGGCTCTTTAACTAGTTCACAATTCAAAAATTGACACAAAGCTGCTTTAGTTTTATCATCTTTTGTAGGTCCTAAACCTCCTGTTACAATTACAATATCTGATTTAGAAATTCCTCGTTCGAAAGCTTCAATAATATGACTCATTTCGTCTTGAACAGAAATAATTTCTTCCACTTCAATCCCAATCTTATTCAATTGTTTGGCGATAAATGCAGAATTAGTATCTACAATTTGACCAATTAATATCTCGTCACCAATTGTGAGTAATGTCGCTTTAATTTTCATATATAAAAAAACTTGCTTAAAGTTAAGCAAGTTTGATTTCATTATTTATATGATTTTATTTTCTATCTACACCTTGATTATGTAATTCGCACTGTTTTTGATTATCCTCTTCAATCATTCTCATAAATTCTGAATAGGATACCTTTTGTAACTTATTATTTATTGTAAAAATTGGTGCTTTTTTTAATTCTTTTTTCTTTGTCGCATTCCATGAAATCATCACTTCTACATCATCTTTCGTGTATTTATAATGCAATTCTAAAATCAAACCTTTTGTACCATAATATTTATCTGGCGAATATGACTAAGGAATTAAAGGCGCATACCAAGCAATAACATCAACATCTTTGTATTTCCCGATTGCTTCTTTGGTTTCGATTCCAAGAATAGTTTTACTTTTTCCAGTATCAGTAAAATTTACATAATTCAGCGAATCATAAATGATCATTTTCTTTACAAACAAATCTGTTTCATTGTAAAAAACTTTCTCTTTGTAATCAAAAATTGGTTTTTCTCCTATATCTGGACTAATTCCCATTGAGCCTCCTTGTGCTTGTTGAGAATTATCTATTTTTTGAATATTTACTGATTGACTTTGAGTTTTATTATAGGAAAATTGATAATTAATCGAAGGAATATTTTTAGACATTTCTAAAACTTCGTCTCTTTGTTTTTGATCTGGATAATATTGCTTCATCTCTTCTAAAGCTTTATCCGTAAAATGAATTTGAGGTTTTACTTCAAAATCTATTTCATAAAATTGTGCTTGTACAAAACTTGAAATGAGAATGATTAGTATTAATAGTTTTTTCATGTTAATTATTTTTTATCAACTCCTTCGCTATTGTTTCTCAATTCATTCATTTTTTTATTAGCTTCATCATAAATTGCATCAGTTTGATTTGCTTTTACCTCAATTCCTTTTTTAGGCACACTTATTTTAGGCGATTTTTTAGATTCTTTTTTAGCAATTGCTAACCAAGAATTGATCATTTCCGAATTATCAAAATTTAATTTATAGTGTAACTCTAAAATAAAACCTTTTGAAGTCGTATAAATATCAGGTGTATATAAATATGGAATATCTTTTGTGTACCAAACAATTATATCTATATCGTTTAATTTCCCTGTAGCTTCATAAGCTTTAAAACCAATAATATCCTTTGTTTTTCCTGTATCAGTAATATTAATCGGTATTAAATTATCTTTAACTAAATAATTTTTACCATAAACGTCTATTTCGTATGAGAATTGATTCAATTTATAATCATTTACAACAATCCCTCCCATATTCATTGGTACTTTAGAAATCATAGATTCATTATCTTGATTATTATTTATACGACGAATATATTCCGATTTACTTAACGATTCATTGTAAATAAACTTAAATGTTTCCTTTGGTGGATTTTGATTCATCTCAATCATTTTCTTGATTTCCAGCTTATCACCGCCAACTGCTTCTTCAAACCATTTTAATCCTTCTTCATTGTAATGCGTTTGAACTTGTGTTTCGTAAGTAATTTCATAAAACTGCGCTTGCGCAAAACTTGAAATAATAATGATGATAATTAGTGTTAATAGTTTTTTCATAGTAGTTTAATTAAGATTTAAATATAACAAAAAAGAGACACAATAACTTGTGTCTCTTTAAAATATGATAATAAATCTATTTATAAAATATGTTTCTCTGCGTGATAAGAAGAACGAACCAATGGGCCAGATTCTACGTGACGGAATCCTAATCCACGTGCGAAATCTTCGTATTTCTTGAATTGTTCTGGCGTGATAAACTCTTTCAAAGGTAAATGCTTTTTCGTTGGCTGTAAATATTGACCAATTGTAATGACATCTACATTTGCATCAGCAACTTCCTGAATTGTTTCGAAAACTTCGTCTTCAAACTCACCTAAACCAAGCATAATTCCAGTCTTTGTACGACGTTGACCTGCTTCTTTTGCATAACGTAAAACTTCTAACGAACGATCATATTTTGCTTGAATACGAACTTCGCGCGTTAAACGACGAACCGTTTCCATATTATGAGAAAGCACTTCTGGTGCAGCTTCTACAATACGATCGATGTGTTTTTCAATTCCTTGAAAATCTGGAATCAAAGTTTCCATCGTTGTTCCTGGGCTAATTCTACGAACAGCATGTATCGTTTCTGCCCAAATAATAGATCCCATATCTTTTAAATCGTCACGGTCAACAGAAGTTAAAACCGCATGTTTTATTTGCATTAATTTGATAGAACGCGCTACTTTTTCTGGTTCTGCCCAATCCACTTGCTCTGGACGACCAGTTTTTACACCACAAAAACCGCATGAACGCGTACACACATTTCCCAAAATCATAAATGTTGCAGTTCCTTCACCCCAACATTCGCCCATATTAGGACAGCTTCCACTTTGGCAAATTGTGTTCAATTTATATTTATCAACTAAACCTCTTAATTCGCGATGTTTTTTCCCTGTAGGCAATTTTACACGCAACCATTCAGGTTTTTTTACTCTTCCATCTGGTAATAGCTCAACACTCATACATTACTTTTCTGATTGGCTAATTTACAAAGTTTTTTCGAAAGCTATTACATCCTAAATAAATGAAATAAAAATATAGTTTTTAACATTTTTTGGAATATTATTTGGATTTTAATCAGTTAAAATCAATAACAAATGAAAAACTCAATTATCCTTACACTTATTTTTAGCTCAATAATTTATAGTTGCGAAACAAAGACAGATAAAGATCTTATAAAAACTGAAGAAGCAACAAC
Source organism: Empedobacter sp. GD03861 (assembly GCF_029840885.1). Lineage (NCBI taxonomy): Bacteria > Pseudomonadati > Bacteroidota > Flavobacteriia > Flavobacteriales > Weeksellaceae > Empedobacter > Empedobacter sp. GD03861. Next base: position 17,183 of record NZ_JAOCDJ010000005.1, on the reverse strand, counting down.
TGAACATAAAGATTCAACTATTCAAAAAGAACCAATAAACTCGTCAGACACACATATTATTGATACGCATAACGCGAAAACTTCTATTGATTGGGTAGGAACTTATGAAGGAATTTTACCATGTGCTGATTGTCCTGGAATTAAAACAACTGTAACTTTAAATAAAGATGAAACTATAAAAGTAGTTTCTGAATATATGAAAGGTAACCAAAAATTAATAGATGAAGGTCGTTTCCAATGGACTGCTGATAATAATGCTTTGTATTTAGATACAAAAGATAAAAATCGACATTTTTATAGAGTAGGTGAAAATAAACTAATTATCCTATCTCAAGAAGGTGAAGATATCAAAGGTCCATTAGCAGATAAATACATTTTATTAAAAAAGTAAGATTATTAAATCAATATGAAAGACAGTAATTAAGCTGTCTTTCATATTAAAATAAGTTTAATTGTTGCGATTCTAATTCCAACAAAAATTGTTTACGTTTCTTTCCGCCTGCATATCCAGTTAACGAACCATCTGAGCCAATTACGCGATGACAAGGTACTACAATTGCAATTTTATTCTTTCCATTCGCATTTGCAACTGCTCGTATCGCTAATAAATCTCCAACAGCTATCGATTGTTCTTTGTACGATCTTGTTTCTCCAAACGGAATTTTAATTAATTCGTTCCAAACTTTTTTCTGGAAATCTGTTCCAATCAAATCAAGTGGAATGGTAAATTCTTTTAAATTTCCTTTAAAATAATCGTTCAATTCATTTTCTAAACGATTCAAAATTTCATCATCTTTTTCTAAAATTTCACCTAAGTTTTCTATTTCTTTGAGTTGTTTTTCGGTCGATTTTCCATCAAAAAACTCTAACATACAAAGTCCTTTTTCCGACTTTATGGCAAGCATTTCTCCAAGAGGTGTTTGTATTTTTTTTGAGCGAAACATTTTATAAAATTTTAGTTGAAAGTTAGAAAAATATAGTCGTAATTTGGTATCAAATTTGTTGTTAAAAATATCATAAAATTAATTTATGAAAAAATCTATTTTCGCGAGTATTTTCGCATCTTTCATTATATTCTCTTGCCAATCAAAAGGTGTTCAACAAGAACAAAAAAATACAGATTCTTCTAAAGAAATTACAGAAGCTGTAAAAAAAGAACACAATTCTATGAATTCGTTGGATTGGGCTGGAAAATATGAAGGAACTTTACCTTGCGCCGATTGCGAGGGAATAAAATATATTGTTGAATTGAAAAAAGATGGTAACTTTTTTATTGAACAAGAATATTTAGGAAAAGAAACGGTTTACCAAGACGAAGGATTTTATAAATGGGATGCTTCTGGCAATGTTTTACATTTAAATTCGAATGTAAGTCCATTAGTGTTGAAAGTTGAAGAAAATAGATTGAAAGTTTTGGATCAACAAGGAAAAGAAATTACAGGAAATTTGAAAGATAAATACATCTTGAAAAAGACTAAATAATAAAAAATAAAAGGCAATCTCGATTACGGATTGCCTTCTATTTTTGAAATTATTTTAGTTCAATAAATGATCTTTTGTTAATTTTTCAAAAACTTTGATCACACCAATTACTTGAATTTCTTCTTGTAAATATTCTTCAAAAGTAAAATAGTTGTAAGCTTCAATTTCATTTGTTGGTTTTATTTCTTCGTTCAAATCGTACAAAAAACAATCTTGTTCCATCATAAGATCCTGTTCTCCATATGCTTCAGCTGTAATATGACAATAAAAATTGAGCTCTTCTCTTACCAAATCCAAACTCAATTCTTCTTTTATTTCTCTTACCAAAGCTGTTTCAGAATTTTCACCTTTATCAATTTTTCCACCTGGTAAATACCACGCTTTTTTATTTTTGCTAAATGTCAAAAGCAGTTTATTATTTTTAATAACTAATAAACCCGCTGTTGGTAATTGAATCATCTTTTATTTTTCTAAACTTTTTTGCCATTCCCAGGCAGTACGCATACTTTCTGATAATTTTGTTTCAGGTTTCCAACCCAATTCTTTTTCTGCTAAAGAGTTATTTGCATAAGCTTCGATAATATCTCCTGCGCGACGCTCTTTGATTTCGTATTTCAATTTCAAATCATTGGCATCTTCAAATGCGTGAACAACTTCTAAAACCGTAGATCCTGTTCCCGTTCCAAGATTAAAGAATTCTAGCTTTGCTTTATTTTTATTTTCGATCAAACGAGTTACCGCTTTTACGTGTGCATCAGCCAAATCATTTACATTAATATAATCACGAATTGCCGTTCCGTCACGCGTTGGATAATCATCTCCCCAAACCGATAATGCTTCTCTGATTCCAGCTGCAGTTTGTGTAACATAAGGAATTAGATTATTTGGAATTCCTTTTGGTAATTCTCCAATTTTAGCAGTTGGATGCGCACCTACTGGATTGAAATAACGTAAACAAATCACATTTTTATCAAATGCTGCTGAGAAATCTTCTAAAATTTCCTCTCCCATTTGTTTCGTTTTTCCATAAGGAGATTCAGGTTTTTTCAGTGGAGTTTGCTCGTCAATAGGCATTTTATCCGCTTGTCCGTAAACTGTACAAGACGAACTAAAAATAATATTATCTGTATCAAAATCTTTCATCGCATCCAAAAGATTAATCAAACCTAAAATATTATTACGGTAATACATCAACGGTTTTTCAACAGATTCTCCAACTGCTTTATGCGCTGCGAAGTTGATAATTCCGTCTATTTTATTTATTTTGAAAAATTCGTTTACTTTTTCTTGATCTTTTAAGTCAATCTCGAAATAAGTTGGTTTTGTTCCAGTAATAGAAGTAATTTTGTCCAACACGCCAATTTCTGTGTTCGACAAGTCGTCTATAATCACAACTTCATAACCTGCATTTTGTAAAGCTACAACTGTGTGCGAACCAATGTAACCCAAACCTCCAGTTACTAATATTTTACTCATTTTTAATATTTAGTTTTTATAGTGAAACCAAATTTAGGAAAATAAAAAAGCTTCTGAAACTAATCAGAAGCTTTTTCGTATTATTTTTAGGATAAATTATTTTCCAAAAAATTCGCGAACAGCAGAAGTGATATAAGCTAATTGCTCTTCATCTAACTCTGTATGCATTGGCAAAGACATTACTTCTTCTACCAATTTGTTTGTATTTGGAAAATCTGCATCATTATAATGTCCGTTATCATACGCCTTTTGTTTACGTAATGGAACAGGATAATAAATCATCGCAGGAATTTCTTTTTCAGTCAAGAAAGCTTGTAATTCATTACGTTTACCATTTGTTACACGTAACGTATATTGATGGAATACGTGAGTTGTGTCTTCTCCTTTTACAGGCGTTAATAATGCATCAATATCTTTAAAAGCTTCTGTATAATAAGCCGCAGCTTTGTTACGAGCAGCGTTATAATCATTTAAGAAAGGTAATTTACGACGTAAAACTGCTGCTTGAACAGAATCCAAACGAGAGTTAACACCAACTTCATCGTGGTAGTAACGTTTGTACATTCCGTGATTTACAATTCCACGTAAACGATGTGCAATATCATCATCATTTGTAAAAATTGCTCCACCATCACCATAACAACCTAAGTTTTTTGAAGGAAAGAAAGATGTACAACCAATGTGACCAATTGTTCCAGCTTTTCGACCTTTGTAATCCGCTCCAATAGCTTGTGCAGTATCTTCTACAACATATAAGTTATGTTCTTTTGCAATTGCCATAATCTCGTCCATATTCGCACATTGACCAAATAAATGAACTGGAATAATTGCTTTTGTTTTTGGCGTGATTGCCGCTTTTAATTTTTCTGTATCAATTGTAAAAGTATCATAATCAACGTCAACTAATATTGAATTTAATTTCAATAAATCAACAACTTCTACTGTTGCAGCAAATGTAAAATCTGCCGTAATCACCTCGTCACCTGGCTCTAAACCTAGCGCCATCAAAGCAATTTGCAACGCATCAGTTCCGTTTCCACAAGGAATTACGTGTTTTACATTTAAGTAATCTTGCAATTCAGTTTCGAATTGTTTTACTTCTGGTCCATTAATAAAAGCAGCCGAATCCAAAACATTCAAAATTGCTGCATCAACGTCTCCTTTTATTTTTTGATATTGACTTTGTAAGTCAACCATTTGTATTTTTTTCATAACTTAATGAATCTTTCAAAATCTACAACTTTAAAAAGTCGTTATTATTACAACAAATGTACAAAAAAAGCTCATTCTAAATTTTTAACTTTGCAACATTGTGCAAGGATTTTATAACACATCAATTAAGGCGTACGGAATGGCGCTAAAATTGGCTTCGAATTTTAACGAAAAAGCAAAACTTTGGGTAGATGGAAGAAAAAATTGGGAAGAAAAAATAGCTTCTAAAATTTCAGAAACCGATAAAGTTTTGTGGGTACATTGTTCATCTTTAGGCGAATTTGAACAAGGTAGACCAGTGATCGAAGCATTGAAAGAAAACTATCCAACACATAAAATTGCTGTTTCATTTTTCTCTCCTTCTGGTTATGAAATTAGAAAGAATTATCAAGGCGCAGACGTTATTTTTTATTTGCCTTTGGACACAAAATCAAATGCAGAAAAGTTAATAAAAGTGCTTCATCCAGAAATTTTGATTTTGGTGAAATACGAATATTGGTTTAATTTGATTATCGAATTACATCAGCAAAACATTCCTACAATAGTGGTTTCGTCAATCTTTAGAGAGAGTCAAAATTTTTTCAAAAAAGACGGAAATAATTGGTTTGCGAAAAAATTAAGTTTGATAAATCATTTCTTTGTTCAAAATCAAAAATCAAAAGATTTACTGGATTCAATCAATATCACACAAAATACAATTGCAGGCGATACGCGATTTGATCGTGTCAAACAGATCATTCATCAAGATAATGAATTGGATTTTATGAATGATTTTAAACAAAATTCGAAATTAATTGTTGTTGGAAGTTCTTGGCCAAAAGATGAAGAATTATTTGTGAATTTAATCAACCAAAAATTAAATAATGATTGGAAAATTGTTTTTGCACCACATAATTTGAATGATGCTGAAATCAATTCTTTTCTGAATAAAATCAATCAAAAAGCTGTTAAATTTTCTGATTTAGAAAAAACATCCAATCAAGAGTTAATCGATTCGAAAATATTTATTCTAAATACAATTGGTATTTTATCAAAAGTCTATTCTTATGCAGATATTACCTATATTGGCGGAGGTTTTGGTGCAGGAATTCATAACACGTTAGAAGCTGTAACATTTGGAAATCCTGTCGTTTTTGGTCCTAAATACAAGAAATTTCAGGAAGCTGTGGATTTGATAGAAGTTGGCGGAGGATTTTCTATTGCTAATCGACATGAATTTGATACAATTATGAATCGTTTGATGAACGATGAAAATTTCCGAAAAGAAAGTGGAAAAAAAGCTGGAGATTTTGTTCAAGATTCACCAAATGCAACTAAAATTATTTTAGAATATTTAGACGATATTTTGTAAATCTTAAAATTTTATCAATTTTTAACAAATAAGGCACAGAAATTGTGAATCAGAAAAGTATTATTGATTTTTTTAAAGTGTAAATCAATCTTCTGTATGAATAAAACTTTACTTTTGAATTAAATATTATAACTCAGACTTAAGTAATAAAAAAATGAAAAAACTAATCTTAGGAATAGCACTTTTTGGTGGATTAAGTGCAGCAAACGCGCAAATTGATTTAGGAGTTAAAGGAGGTCTTAACTTCCCGACTTTATCTGGTGATTCAAGACAAATATATCAAAATCAAACTAAATTCAGAACTGATTTTTATGTGGGAGGTTATGCCAACTATAAGATAACGGATCAAATTAGTTTTCAACCAGAGTTATTATATTCTAAACAAGGAGCTGGATTGAAAACAAATGATAACTCAAAAGCTAAATTAATTACACATAATATTAATATTCCTTTAATGGGACGTTATGAAATTATGGATGGATTAAATGTTGAATTTGGTCCACAATTAGGTTTCTTAGTTTCTGCTAAAAAGAAAACTGAAGAAGGAAAAATTAATGAAAAAGAAAAATTTGTAGATAATTTCAAAACATTTGATTTCGGATTAAATTTTGGTGCTGCTTATAAAGTAAGTGATGAACTAGAAATTAATGCTCGTTTTACGAAAGGATTGTCAAATATTAATGATTATTATCCGCAAACAGTTAATGACAATTACAAAATTACAAATACTTACTTTAGTATTGGTGTAGCATACAAATTAGCTGAAATGTAATTCATTTCAAATCAAAATATTGAAAGGAGCTTTTGCTCCTTTTTTTTGTGCTTTATCGTTAAATAATTGCAAAATAAATTTGCTATGTCAAATTAAATTCTATATTTGTAGTAATCAAAATACAGTTGTAGATATGAAAGTTAAATTATCAAGAAGAGAAGAGGAAGTGATGGAAGTTATTTGGAGTGGAAAACAAGTTTTTGCAAAAGATATTATCGATTCTTACGACGATCCAAAACCTGCGAATACTACAATTTCTACCTTATTAAAAAGGATGCACGACAAAGGTTATATCGATTACGAACAAATGGGAAACTCGCGTCGATACTATGCTTTGGTGAAAAAAGATGATTATTTTTCGAAAGAAGTAAAAGGAATGATTTCCAACTTCTTTAATAATTCGGCAACACAATTTGCTTCATTTTTTGCAAAATCGAACAATATGTCGGTCGAAGAATTAGAAAAATTACGTGACATTATCGATAATGAAATAGACCGTAAAAAGAAATAATCTATGGTTGCGTTTTTTATAAAATTTATTCTTTGTTCCGGATTTTTATATTCCTTTTATAAACTTTTTTTGGAACGTGAAAGCATGTATAAAATCAATCGATTTTATCTGTTGTTTTCGTTGATATTTTCGTTAATCGCGCCTTTGTACAAAATTGATTTGCCTATCACAGCGACAGAAACAAATATTTCGCCCGAATTATTGGCTTTTCTGATGCAAAATCCTGAATTGTTGCAACAAGAAAGAGAAATCAATTTTGGTGATATTTTGAATGTTATTTACATTTTGGTTGGTGTAATTTTTCTTGTAAGATTTATCTACAATTTGTACGAATTAATGTTCAAAATTAAGACGGAAGAAAAAATCAAAGATCAAGAAATTACGTATATTCTTGATTTAGATTCGAATCAGCCGTATAGTTTTTGGAAATATATTTTTATTCCGAAAAAGCAACTGAAAAGTTTGCATCAAAACTTAATTGATCACGAAAAAGCGCATTGTATTCAGAAACATAGTTTGGACATTTTGTTGATAGAGATTTTTCAAATTCTTTTTTGGTTCAATCCGTTTATTTATTTCTATAAAAAATCAATCAAACTAAATCATGAGTTTTTGGCAGATGAATATGTTTTGCAAAGAAACTCAGATTTGAAAACTTATCAACATCAAATTTTGGATTGTATTGCAACGCAAAATCCATCGATGATGGCGAGTAATTTCAATTTTATTCTAACCAAAAAGCGCCTACTTATGATGACAAAAAATACATCAAAACGAAAAGTAAAAATTCTGTCTTTTGCTTCTTTGCCTTTTATATTGAGTGCATTTGTATTATTTTCTCAAAAATCTTTCGCACAAGAAGTTGAGAAAAAAGCTCAAAAAGTAGAACAAGTTTTGGAAAAACCTGTTCAATCGCAGGCCGAAATTCTTCTTGGACAAGCAACTACTTTAAGAGATTCGCTTCTCAAAACAGATCAAGTCAAAACGGCTACACCAATAGAAAAAGTGATTACCAAAGATGAGCTAAAAACGATTCTGAAAAGTAATCCGCAAAACAAAATTATCTTGAATGACGCAGGAGATATCATTCTGAATGATTCTATCAAAATAAAAGATATTGTCTTGAAAAAAGAGTTGGTTCCGACGATTTTATACGGAACGGATGGAAAAGTTTTGCAAAAAATTGACCCCAAAGAAATAGAAAAAGTTTTTGTAAAAAGTAATGAAGGTTTGATAGAAATTATCAAAAAAGATTCAAGTATCATCAAAATTTTTAATTCAGAAAAAGACATTCCGAATATTGATAAAAAAGTAAAAACAGCTAAAATGCCAACATTAAAAAATAATATTACGTTGAAAAATGGTTATTCTATTTATACAGATAAAAATGGTGTTGAGCATAAAATTATTAGTTCTGAAATTGATAAGGTTTATTTAGAAAATCAATTAAAATCAAAAGAAATTGATAATGGTTATAGTCTAAGTTTTTCAAAAAATAAAGGAGTTGATAAAGCGGAAATAGAAAAACAATTAAAAGAAGCACAAGCAAGAGGTTATGATATTACAGCTATAAAAACTGATACTAAAAATCCCGAAATACAAAAATTAGGTTCATTTACTGTAAAAACATTCTATTCTGAAGATCCTAAAGAAATGAGTAAACATCTTGAAGAAAAAAAGAAAGAACTTGAATTACAAGAAAAAAACACTAAGAAAATGCTAAAATAGATTGAGAAAAGGCAAAAACAGCTAAAAAAAGAAATTAAGAAATAATCAAAATTTCATAGTATATATAACATATTCAAAAAAAAGGAAACTCGTTCGGGTTTCCTTTTTTAGTACGTCATGTTTTGGCATTCTGATTTCTTATTTTTGAGAAGATTGTTTAACTTTCCTAAAAATTCAGAATTTGTTACAAGCAGGCGATTTCAAAATTTACAATGCATCCGCTGGTGCAGGTAAAACTTATACGTTGGTGAAAGAATTTCTTTCGTTGTTATTAACCAATGAAAGCGATTATCATTTCGAACATATTTTAGCCATCACATTTACCAATAAAGCTGCTGGTGAAATGAAAGAACGTATCATCGAAACGTTAGAAGAAATCGCCAAAAATCCTAATCCAAAAGAAAATCAATATATTCTGGAATTAGCTTCGGAATTGAATTTGAAACCTGAAATCATTAATACAAAAGCATATAATATTCTGATTGCGATTCTACATAATTATTCCAAATTTTCGATTTCTACGATTGATAAATTTAATCTTCGATTAATGAAATCTTTTGCACAAGATTTGGGATTATCGATGAATTTTGATGTCGAAATGAATACAAATGAAATCATTAATGAATCGGTTGATTTGTTGTATTCAAAAATTGGAGAAGACGAAAAACTAACGCAAACAATGATCAAAATTGCGTTGGATAATATGGACGAAAATAAATCGTGGGATATTCGAAAAACACTTTCTTCAGACACTTCGGACATTTCTAATGATCGTCATTTGCAAGATTTAGAAAAATTAAAAAACATTTCGTTAGACGAATTTATTCGTTATCGAAATGTTATTTTTGATGATATAAAAACTTTGAAAGATGGTTTGATTACAATTGGAAATGAGTTTTTCGAATTACTTGCAAACAATGGAATTTCGGCAAATGAATTACCAGGAAAAAGTCGTGGAATTGCAGCTTTTTTTCAAAAATTAAAAAACTTTGATGGTTTTGGTTTGATTTTGCCAACAGATGCCAACACAAAAGATATTTTGGAAGGTGGTTACCTTTCGAAAGTGAAAGATGCAACTGCTGAATCTATTTTTCCTCAAGTGAAAGATTTGTTCGAAAAAGCTGCGAATATCAATGATCACTTACTTTTGTTAACCTCAATTCAGAAAAATATATCCTCGATTTCGTTGATTAATGAAGTTGAAAAATCATTGGATTCGATCAAAAAAGATTCAAATGTTTTATTAATTAATGAATTTAATACCATTATCAGTAAAAATCTGCAACAACAACCTGCTAATTTTATTTATGAGCGAATTGGTTCACGTTACAATCATTATTTTATTGATGAATTTCAGGATACATCGACGTTACAATGGAATAATCTGAATCCGTTGGTCGAAAATGCACGCGCGCAATCTGATACGATTATGTTGGTTGGTGATGCAAAACAGTCCATTTATCGTTGGCGAGGTGGAAATCCTGCGCAAATGATTGATTTAATTGATCGAAAAGAGGAAGAAAATATAAAAGTTGAAGAGTTAGAAAAAAACTGGCGAAGCCACGAGAATATTATCCAATTTAACAATGAATTGTATTCGTTTATCGCACCACAACTCAATTTGCCGAGTTTTCAATATTTGTACGAAATCGGAAATAAACAATTGACCAATCATCAAAAAGATGGGTTTGTCAAAATAAACTTCATTGAGCAAGAAGGTCGTTCGAAAGATTTATTTAAAGAACAAAATTTAGAATTAGTTTTAAAAACGATAGAAGATTGTCGAGCAAATGGTTTTTCTTTAAATGATATTGCAATTTTGGTTCGTAGTAATGCGCAAGGGATTTTGTTAGCGAAATATTTGACCGAAAATAACTTGGTTGTAATTTCAAATGAAGCTTTGTTGTTAAAAAATTCTTTCGAAATTCAATTGATTGAATATTTGTTCAAAATCACCTCAAATCCTCAAGACGAGCAATCAAAAATTCGTTTTTTGATGGTGGCTTATGAATTAGAATTATTCAAAACGGATGATTTAACAATCACAGTTGAAAAAGCTTTAAAAGGAGATTTGCCAAAGTTTTTAAAATTAACCAAATCAGTTGGGATAGATTTAGATTTTATTCAAGATCAAAACCTTTCGTTGTATGATTTTACAGAAAAAGCGATTCGAACTTTACATTTACAAGAGCGTTCGCCCGCTTATATTTTAAGTTTTTTGGATGTTATTTTAGAGTATTCATCGAAAAATGAATCAGATCTGAATTCATTTCTTGAGTTTTGGTCGACAATCAAAGATAAAGCGAGTATCAAAACGCCAAAAGGTGTCGATGCGATTCAGATTATGACGATTCACAAATCAAAAGGCTTGGAATTTCCAGTTGTAATTTTGCCGTTTTTAGATTGGCAAAGTAAGAATTCTAAAATTTGGATTCCATTACAAAAAGATGAAGAAAATCCGTTCGAAACATTTTATGTTGGAATTAATAATGAATTAAAATCAATCAAAAACGAAGCGATAAAATCGAAGATTGACGAAGAAGAAAATTTGGTTCAATTGGATGAAATTAATACACTTTATGTTGCAACAACGCGTGCAAAAGAGCAATTGTATATGATTGCGCTAAAACCGAAAGAATCTTCGAAATCAAAAAATATTGCAAATTATTTACACGAGTTTGTTTCGTATAAAGGTTTTTCTGAGGATGAAATTATTTTGAAAGGTTCTCCTGAACGAATTTCAACTCCAAAAATCATAGAAAATTCTTCGGCTGAATTAAAAATTTATTCTTCGGATTGGAATACGCGTTTAGTAATTAATACCAATTCGGAAAAAGCGCAAGAAAAGTTGAAATTCACCGAATTTGGAAATACAGTTCATAACATTTTATCGCAAATTGTTACACAAAATGATTTGCCAAAAATCATTGAAAGTGAAAAACAACGTGGTACAATTTCAGCCGAAAATGTAGAACATCTGCAAAAAACCTTGCAAAATTTATTACAAGATGCTAAATTAGTTCCATATTTTGCTGAAGGTTTAACGGTTTTGAATGAGCGCGATTTTATTGATGAAAATGGACAAATTTTCAGAGCCGATCGTGTGGTAATTGATGCAGAAAATAATTGTTCGATTATCGATTATAAAACTGGTCAACCCGATTTAGATCATCATTTTCAAGTAAATAGATATGCCAATTTTTTTAGAAATTTAGGTTATAATATTCAGACCAAAATCTTGATTTATATTGATGATGAACAGCAAAAAATAAATGTTGTAGAGGTATTTTGATGAATGAAAATGTAAAATTAAAATTAGCGAGTTTACCCGAAACGCCCGGTGTTTATCAATATTATAACAAAAAAGGAGATTTGTTATACATTGGTAAAGCGAAAAACTTGAAGCGTCGCGTGAATTCGTATTTCAATAAACAACACGATTCGAAACGTTTGCGTGTTTTGGTGAGCAATATCGATAACATCGAAACGATAAACGTTAATTCTGAATATGATGCTTTGTTGTTGGAAAATAATTTGATTAAAGAGCATCAACCACGATACAATATCCTGTTAAGAGATGACAAAACCTATCCTTGGATTTGCATCAAAAATGAACGATTTCCTCGTATTTTTTCGACTCGAAATGTTATCAAAGATGGTTCGGAATACTTTGGACCATATTCTAACGGAAAAGCGATGAAAGTTTTGTTAGGTTTGATCAAAGAATTGTATCAACTAAGAACGTGTTCGTATGATTTGAGTGAAAAAAATATCGAAAATCATAAATTCAAAGTTTGCTTGGAATACCATATTGGCAATTGTCTTGGACCTTGTGAAGCTTATCAAACAGAAGAAGAATACAACGAGCAAATTTCGGCAATTCGTAATATTATCAAAGGAGAATTTAACGAAGCAAAGCAATATTTGATTAACCAAATGACAAAATATGCATTGGATTTGAAGTTTGAAAAAGCGCAAATGATTAAAGAAAAAATCGAAGTGTTACAGAATTATCAATCTCGATCTACAATTGTTTCGCCTACGATTACCAATGTTGATGTTTTTTCGATTACGTCGGACGAAGAATATGCCTATGTCAATTTTATGAAAATTTATCATGGCGCAATTATACAGTCCCATACAGAGGAATGGAAAAAGAAATTGGATGAAACGGACGAAGATTTATTGGAACGCGCAATTATTGATTTTTCGGATCGATTTAATTTAACTTCGAAAGAAATTTATGTTCCGTTCGAATTGAGTTTAGAAATTCCGTTCAGAAAAATTACCGTTCCGAAAATTGGCGATAAAAAACATATTGTCGATTTATCGTTAAAAAATACACGAATTTATCGTTTAGAACAGCTCAAACAAACCAAAATCGTCGATCCTGATCGTCATACAAATCGTATCATGAATCAGATGAAAGTTGATTTGCGTTTACCCGCAGAACCTCGACATATCGAAGGTTTTGATAACTCCAATATTCAAGGAACGAATCCTGTTTCGGCTTGTGTGGTATTCAAAAATGGAAAACCAAGTAAGAAAGATTATCGCATTTTCAATGTAAAAACCGTAGAAGGACCGAACGATTTTGCAACGATGGAAGAAGTGATTGAAAGACGATATTCGAGAGTTTTGGCAGAAGGAGAATCTTTGCCTCAATTAATTTTAATTGATGGTGGAAAAGGGCAATTAAGTTCTGCTCTAAAATCGATTGATCGTTTGGGATTGCGCGGAAAAGTTTCGGTGATTGGAATTGCGAAGCGTTTAGAAGAAATTTATTATCCAGATGATCCTTATCCGTTATATTTGGACAAAAATTCTGAAACCTTGAAAGTGCTTCAACATGTGCGAGATGAATCGCATCGATTTGGAATTACACGTCACCGAAATCGTCGAAGTAAAAACGCTTATAATTCGGTTTTGGAAGAAATAGAAGGTATCGGTCCGCAAACAATTAAAGAATTATTAACAAAATTTAAATCGGTCGAACGAATAAAAAATGCATCTTTGTTAGAATTAACCGATTGTATAGGAAAATCTAAAGCAAAAAAAATAAAAGATTATTTTTCGAATGATGAAAAATCTACTAATTGACAGAGATTTAACGTCTCTTTTGAACAATCCAAAGCTACAAGCCACTTTGGCAATTGTTCCTATCACATTATTTGTACTTGGCTTGTTAAGTTATTTTGGAATTTTTTATTCGATGTTTAGTACGCTCGATGTGCAGCTAGGACATTCAGGAAGTTCTAAATCGTTATTGAGTGCGTTATTAGGGAATCTTATCATTTTTATCTTTTTGGTATTGATGAGTTTTTTTACTGGCGTGATTTCTTTTGTATACTTTATTGTGCATGCTTTAAAGAATCCAAATTTGATAAAAAGTGATGATCGTTTGGTCTGGATTACGATTATTATTTTTGGAAATGGAATAGGAATTTTTGTCTATTGGCTAACTCAAATCAAGCGAAAAAAGCCTCGTCCAATTATTGATTTATACACAGACGATATCTAAAAATATAAACTGTTTTACTAAATTGTAAAGCAGTTTTTTTATGAATTATTTCAAAAATTTGTACCTTTTAACTACAAATCAAAACAACATGAAAATAGTAGAATTATTAGCAAAAGAATTGCAAAACGAGTATCAAATTACCAAAGAATTTATTGCAAGATTTCCTGAGGATAAAACGACATACAAACCTCATGAAAAAAGTATGGATATTACAACTTTAACAAATCATGTGGTTGAAATATTTGCTTGGCCAGCTTTGATCTTAACAACTGATAAATTAGATTTTGCTACAGGAGATTACAAACCGACAAGTTTTACTTCTGTGCAAGATTTACAAAAGAAATTAGACGAAGATTACGAAGCGGGTGAAAATTCCTTGAAAAACGCAACGGATGAAGAATTGAATAATAATTGGAAAATTGTTGCTGGTGATACAGTCTTCGCAGATTTTACAAAATATGAAGCAATTCGTCATGCACTAAATCAAATCACACATCATCGCGCTCAATTAGGGGTATTTTATCGTTTATTGGGAATAGATTTACCTTCTAGTTATGGACCAAGTGCTGATTCTCAAAAGTTTTAAAAAATAAAAAAGACCTCTAATAGAGGTCTTAAAATCATAATTAGTGTTAATTGTATTACTGATCAGTAATATTATTATCTCAATAAATATAACATATATCATATTTAAGCAAATCTAAGTTATGTTTTTTTTAAGAAATATTAACAATTTTATAATATTCGTAGTTAATAATCTATTTTATTAATTTTATCTAAAAAAGACATCAATAAATGTATCAATTAATATGAATTCATAAAAAAAGCTTTCGAAATCCTCGAAAGCTTTTTTGTATTTTGACTTTATATTGTTTTAAACAAAAGGAGTTTTTACAACTTCTGCTAATACATTTTTATCACGAATTTGAATTCTAATTGTTGTTCCAACTTTAGCAAAATCTGTATGAACATATGCTAAACCAATTCCTTGTTTCAACATTGGAGACTGCGTTCCTGAAGTCACAATACCGATTGTATTCTCGTTGTCATCTACAACTTTATAATCGTGGCGAGGAATTCCTCTTTCGATCATTTTGAAACCAACTAATTTCTTCTCAACTCCAGCTTCTTTTTGAGCTTTTAAAATATCAGATGAAATAAAATTTGTGTCCAATTTCGTTACCCAACCAAGACCAGCTTCTAATGGAGTTGTATCATCATTGATATCATTTCCGTATAAGCAGTATCCTTTCTCTAAACGCAATGTGTCACGAGAAGCTAAACCGCAAGGCTCAATATCGAAAGATTTTCCAGCTTCCATTACTTTGTCCCACATTTCGTTTGCTTGCTCATTCGCGAAATAAATCTCGAAACCTCCTGAACCAGTGTAACCAGTTGCAGAAATAATCACATTTTCCATACCTGCAAACGTACCAATTGCGAAATGATAAAACGGAATTTCAGCTAAATTAACATCTGTCAACGACTGCATTGCTTCAATTGCTTTTGGACCTTGAATTGCTAACAAAGACATCTCATCAGATTTATTTGTTAACTCTGCACCAAACGTATTGTGTTTGTTCATCCATTCCCAATCTTTATCGATATTAGATGCATTTACAACTGCCATCCATTCATCATCAGAAATTTTATAAATGATTAAATCATCTACAATTCCTCCTTTTTCGTTTGGCATTGCATTATATTGAGCTTGACCAATGGCAACTTTCGTTACATCATTCGTCAATAAGTGTTGTAATAAGTCTGTTGCTTTTTCTCCTTTTACAAAAAATTGTCCCATGTGAGAAACGTCAAAAACACCAACTTTTTCTCGAACAGCAAAGTGTTCTTGGTTAACACCTGCGTATTGCACTGGCATTTCATATCCAGCAAAAGGAACCATTTTCGCACCTAAATCTTTGTGCTTTTGGTTTAATGCAGTTACTTTCATTGTTTGTTTGCTTTGATAAGTTTATAATTCTCCCAAAAATAAGGAATTAATTGTTAGGAAAATTTCTTTAATAGAAGATTATCTAATTTTATGAATAATTTTTAAATTCCCTTCCGTCGCTTTATACGGCTCGAAACGCATAACCGATTTTCCTTTACCAAATTTGTTCATAAACTTTTCGTTTATTTTTCCTGATAATTTCAATGGTTGACAACCTTCGCAAGGAATAATCAAAATGGTATCGTTTGTTTTACCTTTTACTTTTACAATTTCGTACGAATAATCTGTATCCAAACGAGAATTAATAACATTTTCAATTGGTTTATTAAAGCTCTCAATAAAGAAAACGCGTCGATCTTTGTTGCTTCCAATAATAATTGCAGCACCAACTAAAATCAATAAAACGACAATTGATATGGTCAAAATTTTTTTAAAATCCATCTTTTTGGTTAATTCGTAGATTAAAAGTAATAATTCATTCCGAATGAAAAAAATATTCGTTTTATTTCCTATCTTTTTACTTCTATTTACATTGACAATGAATAGTTGTACAAAAGCAAAAATATTAAAAGAAAAACATTCAATTTCATTACAAAATATCCAAAATGGAGATTTGATTTTTGTTGGTGCGCAAACAGAAGAACTTTCGGGCGCGATAAATAGAGTGACAAAAATAAATGACGAAACCAATTTTGATCATGTTGGTTTAATCGAAAAAACTGATGATTCTATTTTTGTTCTACATGCTGCTCCAATGGGCGGATCGCAACGAGAGGAAATTCATCATTTTTACATTTCTCAAACCGAAAAGAATAATAAAATTGTCATTTATCGTCTCAAAAATGAATATCAATATACAATTCCTCATGCAATTGAAAAAGCTAAAACAATGCTCGGAAAACCTTATAATTGGTTATACATTTTGAATGATGACGAATTATATTGTTCAGATTTTGTGGAAAGAGCTTTTCGTGATGATACTATTTTTGAATTGATTCCCATGAATTTCAAAAACAAAGAAACTGGAATTATTGATGATTTTTGGATAGATTTCTATCGTAAAAAAGGAAAAAAAGTTCCGCAAGACGAACCAGGAACAAATCCAAATCAATTGGCAACTTCTAAGAAATTAATTAAGGTTGGTGAGGTGAAGTTTTAAAATGAAACTCTGAAACAAAT